>NZ_NFJA01000099.1:0-12996 GCF_002159615.1 Bacteroides sp. An279 | reverse complement strand
CCGCTTCTGTTCTTCGTCAGATAGCCCGCTATCTTCCTCATCACAGAAGCGAAAATGCCTCAAAAACTCATCCCAAATCATCGCACGATAAATTCAAAACAGCTTCTTAAAAGGAGCTAGAAGACCAATACTTTTATGCTATTGGCTTTTAACTCCTGCCGAAGGCATAACTCCTTCTAACTCCTTTTACCTACTGGTTTCGTGAGGATATTCATATTATAAGAAGCTATTGATTTCCTGTTTTCACTTCGCTCCATGCCGGCGGATTAACTCCCATCAGGTGGCGGACAAAGAAATCGTAACGTTTATGTTCGCCGAAGGCTTCACCCATGGTGTGGTGCGCACCGGGAATAACCACCAATTCAAAATCCTTGTTGGCTTTGATAAGTGCATTGACTACTTGCATGGTAGAGGCAGGGTCTACATTGTCATCCAGTTCGCCTACCACCAACATCAGCGGACGGCTCAACAGATGGGCGTTTTCCACATTCGAACAGGCTTTGTATGAATCGTCTATCGGGTAACCCATCCACAGTTCGTTCCACCAGATCTTATCCATACGGTTGTCGTGGCATCCGCAAGCTGAATAGGCGGCTTTGTAGAACTCGGGATGTAGCAAGACGGCGTTCAATGCCTCTTGTCCGCCAGCCGAACATCCGAAGATACCTACACGGTCGAGGTCGATGTACGGATACTTCTGAGCAAGGGCTTTCAACCAGGCAATATGGTCTGCCAGTCCGGAGTCTTTCAGATTCTTGTAACACACTTCCTCAAACTCTTTCGAACGGAAGGAAGTGGTCATGCCGTCTACCTGCACCACAATGAAGCCCAGTTCGGCAATCGCCGACATGTAGCCGTTGAAAGGCGAGAAGGTCTTGGGTACGTATTGATCGCCCGGACCGGAATAGATGTATTCGATAACAGGGTATTTCTTCGAAGCATCGAAGTTGGACGGACGGTAGACAATGCCCCACATATCGGTCTTACCATCGCGACCTTTAGCAGCAAATACTTCCGGAGCTTTCCAACCGTTGGCGGTAAGTTTCGAAATATCGGCTTTCTCCAGTTCCATCAGTATTTTACCGTTTTCCGCATTGCGCAGTACGGCTACAGGAGCCTGGTCTACCTTGGAATAGACATCCACCAAGTATTTGTAGTCCGAAGAATACCATGCTTTGTGCATTCCCTCTTCGGGAGTCAGTTCTTTCATGCCTTTGCCATCGAAGCCGATGCGGTAATAATGTATCAGATACGGGTCTTCGTCTTTGTTCACCCCGTTGGCCGAGAAATAAATCTGCTGGTTGGCTTCGTCGACGTATTGCACTTCGCGTACGTACCACTCGCCTTTGGTGATTTGGTTGATGGGGCTTGCCGTAGCGCGGTCGTATAGATACAGGTGGTTGTAGTTATCCCGTTCACTCGACCAGATGATGCGTTTGCCGTCGTTCAGGTAGTAGCGGTAGATGCGCGGATAGTTGACGTATTTTTCTTCCTTTTCTTCGATAAGCGGGCGTACGCTGCCATCAGTTACCGACATTTCGAGTACCCGGTAGACTTTGTGTCCGCGTTCGTTGTATTCGAAGGTAATTCCTTTGCTGTCGTTGTTCCATATAGGTCCGTACAGTTCATACTGGTGGCTGAAGAGTTCGGTAGAAGGTATCAGCCGTTTGCCGTCTTCCACCCCGAAGATGCAAGGCACCTTGAAGGGCAGTTCATCGCCCGGTTTGGCGTATTCTTGCTTGTGCAGTTTGGGCTGAAGCTGGTCGGCTGGTGATGATTCCACGTAGTATACATACCGTTTCTCGGTAGGGCGGATGCGGCAGGAGGCTACATACTTCGAGTCTGGCGACCAATAGATATACGATGAGTAATAGTTTGCCATCGTGCCGTCCTGGCTCAGTTGCTTTTCTTCACCGGTTTTGATATTGCGTACGCATACGTTGTCGTTTTTGATGAAAGCCACATACTTGCCATCGGGCGAAGTGACGGGTGCTCCCTCTTTTTCGTCATCCCGTTCCATCCAGTGGCGTTGCGGTCCCGGTGCAGGAAGGTTGCCTTCCTCGGTCAGCTTGTTGTGGGTAATGTCGAAGCACCAGCGCTTTCCTTCAAAAACGAAGCGCAAGGTGTCCAGGCTTTGCGACACGCGGCATCCGCGGATGGGAAGCTGCATCGGGTCGATTTCTTTGCTTGTGCTTGCGGCAAGGGATGCCGATAACTTGTTTGAGTCGAATAAAAGAGCGCGTTTCTTCTCGCTGGCATCTACTTTCACGTATTCCTCACCTTCGGGGGTATTTCGTATGTACCAAAAACAATCGGTGCCTTCTATCCACTGCGGGTTTACGTTGCTGTAATATACTGATTTCGGACTGTATTTTTCGCGCAGCCCGTAAGCGCGGTTGTAATCTTCTAATGTGCCTTGCGCCCAAGCCGCACCGCTAATCAGGAGTGCGGCGGTAGTGAGTATGGAATATTTCATTGGTTTGTCGGGTTTATATTGTGCAGGTAACGTATTAAGGAGAGAAAGGAAGCGAAGTTCGAATATAAGCTTTATTTTTTAGCGATATCATCCAAATTTTACTTCCTTTCTCTCCTTTAATACGTTACTACTTGAATACTATTTCACTTCCCATTCATAAATTCCGGAAGCGTTTTTCTCTGGTAATACGACTTCCAATTTGACGGCTTTGGTTTTGACCGGTTCGAAATCAACATTGTTCGGGTCGCCTTTCTTTACGCCGTAGTCGTTCAGGTTCTGAACCGGAGTCCATGCACCTGCTGCGTCCTTGTAGTAAATCTTCCATGACTTCGGGACACGGCATCCGCCCCATGGAGCGTCATCGAACCAATAAACCGTAGAGCTGGAGACGGTCATTTCTTCAGGGAACTCGTATGAAATCCATTCGGTTGTCCCTTCTTTAGGCCACCAATGATAATAAGGAATGGTACGGTCGTTCTCATCTTTTGGCACCAGTCCGTCGGAGATAGAAGAAAGCGATGAACCTTTGTGAGATGCATCTACCTTGCTTTTCGATGCCAATGTGGGGATAGCTGTCGGACGGGTAGCGTTTACTTCATAAGGCAACCATACCGCCATGTTGCCCGAACCACGATGTGCCCATGCGTAGTAAGGAATCAGGGTCAGTGTATGGTCTTTTGCAATGAGGCGTCCGTTGTTGTCATATTCCAGGGTTTGTGCCTGAGTTTTGATTTCATTGATGCCGTACAGCAGGTCGGGTTTGCTCACCACTTCAAATTTCGGTGTGCGGTTCATCAGGATGCTCAGTACGTCGAAGTCGTTGTCGGGCCATTCGGCGCAATATACAATCGGGCCTCTTTCTATCGCAATGCGTCCACGGTCGGCTTCCACTTTGTTGTTGGCTTTGACGGTGCGCGGTTCCATGTCGAAGTGCACTTCCACCTGGTCGCCTTTCTTCCATTTCCGGTCGATGGTGAAATAGCCTTGCTGCAGTTCAGCATTCATTTCTTCACCGTTTACTTTCACGCTGTATTTGGGGCGCAGTCCGTCAGTGTACATATACAGGTCGCTCGGCACGACTTGATTTTGTACCCAGCCCGGTATGCGGACTTTCATGGCGAATTGTCCGGCACTGTTACGGTCTACGGTGATGGTGACATCTCCGTTCCAAGGATACGAAGTGGTTTGTGACAGTTCTACTTTCTTGCCGTTAACTTTCAGTGTCGCATTGTTCGACATGAAAAGGTTGACGTATACATCACGGCCTTTTACGGCATATACATATCCCGGAAGTGAAGGAATGAAGCGGCAGATATTCGACGGGCAGCAAGCACATCCGAACCAGGGCTGACGCTGATGTTGTCCCATAGACTCCAAGGGATTGGGATAGAAGAATCCTCCACCATCGAGCGATACGCCCGAAATCAATCCATTGTAAAGCGTTCGTTCCAGTACATCGTAATATTTGGCATCGCCATGCAACAGGAAGAGACGGTAATTGACATACACATTGCCGATAGCTGCACAAGTTTCGCAGTAAGCCGACATATTAGGCAGTTCGTAGTTGGCTCCGAAAGCTTCTCCATTGCTGGTAGCTCCGATACCGCCGGTAATATAGAGTTTCTTGCCTACAATGTTGTCCCAAATGCGATCGATAGCATGTACATAAGATGTATCTCCTGTCAGGGCTGCCACATCTGCCATGCCGGCATACATATAGGTGGCACGCACGGCGTGTCCTACTGCTTCGTCTTGTTCGATGACCGGTTTGTGTGCCTGGCTGTATTCGTCACGACGTGATGTGTAGCCACGTTTGTCGAGGAAGAATTTGGCTTGTTTCAGGTATTTTTCATCACCGGTGACAAGGTATAGCTTGGCAAGTGCCATTTCGGCTATCTGATGTCCCGGTACACGTACCACTTGGTTGGGGCCGTCGCCTATTTCACGGCATACACAGTCGGCATAACGGATGGCTATGTCGAGGAAATTACGTTTTCCGGTAGCCTGGTAGTGGGCGATAGCGCCTTCTATCATGTGTCCTAAGTTATAGAATTCGTGGCTCAACTCCTCTACTTTCTCCCAGCGTTTGCTTCCTGCCCATTCGTGCGGGTGTTTGGGGTTCATCGTGCGTGAGGTATACAGGTAGCCGTCGGGTTCTTGCGCGGCGGCAACGATGGTCAGCACACTGTCGATGTATTTTTCCAGTTTCTTGTCGGGATAGGTTTGCAGCAGGTAGCTGGCTCCTTCGATGGTTTTATATACATCGGTATCATCGAAAGACAATCCGCCTACCTTGATGGTATCACTTGGATGGGCGGCCATCTCAAAATTTTTATAACGTCCCGTCTCTTCGCATTTGCTGAATGCCAACGGAATGGTTGTTTCACGGCTTGCTTTCAGCCGTTGTCCCCAAAATGAATCTGTAATTTTTACAGAAGTGAACGGAACGGGGTCGATAGGATACCCATGTGCCGCCGTTCCCTTTTGTGCGTATGCTCCTCCTGTTACGATAGAAAAGAGCAAAGCGGAAATCATCAGTTTTTTCATGGTTGTGTATTTTTATGTGGATTAATTATTTTTCGAATGGAATCCATTCATCCCATAGTTTCAGCGAATGCAGGTATCCGGTGAACGGCCATGCGTTTTCAGCGTTCAGTCCCAATGTTACAAATTGGATGGGTTTCACCAGGATTTGAATGTCTTTACTGCTGATGAGCAGGTCGTTTATGTATACTTTTTCGGTTCTTCCGTCGAATTCTACATAGATGTGTTGCCATTTGCCTGCCAGAGCGGCTGCATCTTTGTAGCCTACGTCTTCATACCAGCCGTAATGGTTCAGCATGCCGCAGCGCGGTTCGGTGCCGTTGACCAACATGATTTTCTCTAATTCATCGTGGCTGCTGGTAAAGTCGGCTATGCATTCGTTTTCGCTCAGTTCGGGATTCCATATCCAGGCTTCCAGGGTATAAGGCGCATTGTCGGCCAAGGTAGCCGGAAGCGGGAAGCTGGAGCGGAACACTTGTTTGCCTTCGAAGCTGAAAGCTTTCTTTCCTTCTACCTCTTTGACGATTGCCGGAGCGTCTTGTGCTTCGAATACACCTTCGATGCCTTTGTTGGGGATGTAGGCTACGGTATCGCCTGCGGTAAAATCATCGGCAGAGAGCGACACGAGTAATCCTTGTTTGTGACGGTCGGACGGCTGTATGCGCACCAGTCCGGTAGTGGCATCGTATTGTTTTTCTGCCTCTTCCTGCTTCCAGTTGTAATAGCGGAAATTGGTTAGTGTCAGCGGTTCATTTCCTGCTTCAATGCGGATACCACCGTTGGTCAGATAGCTGTCGGCGTCTGTTGATGTCCATTGGGAGTCTTTGTATATCCATACGGTCGCTGTATGTGCTTGGGTAGGCTTCAATACCGGCGATGTGTATTCTAATACGCTACCCGGTGCCAATACGATGGCCTCCTGGCCTTTCAAGCGTTGGCGGCTGATTTGTCCGGCTTTCAGCCGGAAAGCTCCTCCCAGCATACCGCCGTCGTTTTTCCATTCTGTCCCGTTCCAGTCTTCTCCCGAAAGCCCCATCCATAATTGAGGCGAGGCTGTTTCGTATGCGCCGAACACTTTGATGTTCCACAACGCTCCGGCAAATCCGTTCTTTTGTGTACCCGTAGTGGTCAGGCGGATGTAGCGGGCCTGGGTATCACCGAAGTCCACCATCGGGCTTCCTGCCAGGTAGTTTGAGCGTTTGTCGGCAAATACAGTCCATGTCTTGCCATCGACAGACGTTTCAATGACATATTGGTAATAAGACGTGCCGTATTCGAACTGAGTCCAGATGGTTTTTACGGTTTCTATCTTTTGCAAGTCGATTTCAATCCACTCTTGTCCCATGCCGCGCGGACGCCAAAGTGTACCGTTGTTGTCGTCTACGGCATATTCAGGCAGGAAATGGTCATCGTAATAAGATGAGGCACGTACAGGTTTACGGTAAGCCAGGTTGGGCGAGGTCAGTATGCTTTTACCCAGTTTGCCTATACCGCTGTGGGTACCTTCTATCGGTTCGATGGTTCCGTCAGCACGAAAAGTCAGTTTGTCGATGCACACTTGGCGATGGAATCCACGGGTAGAGTGCGGATTGTCATGCCGGTGGTAAACGATGTAGTAGTCGTCCCCTTCTTGCAGTATGCTGTGATGTCCGGGTCCGTGTATCGTGCCGTCTGCCGAAGTCTTCAAGATGGTTCCTTTATATGTATAAGGTCCCAGAGGACTGGTGGCTGTGGCGTATTGTACGTGGTAGGTGCTGTCGTGGCACGAGTCGGACGAATACATGAAGTAATAGATGCCGTCTTTCTTCATGACAAACGGTGCTTCGAAGAAATCGGTTACTTCCGTATTCGGTATCAGGCGGGTTTCGCTGAATCCTTTCAGGTCGGGGGTCATCTTTCCGGCACCACATCCGAATCCTTTGTAGATGCCCCATGTACCCCAATATAAGTATACCGAGCCGTCATCGTCTACAAACGTTTGTCCGTCCAATGTGATAGCGTTTTTTACAAAGCGGTCGGGCACCAGTACGGCTTCGCTTTCTCCTAAGATATTTTTCCACGGGCCGCGCGGTGTCTCCGCTATGCCTTCATACAGGTTGCAAGGCTGGCAATAGAACAAACGGTAAGTGCCGTCGGTATGCTGCATTACATCGGGTGCCCATATCCAGTGACTGTCGGGCCAGTTCATGGGCATGAGTGTCCAGTTTTCGAAATCCTTGCTACACCATAATTGCGAAGGACCGAATCCTGCACCACTTCCATCGGTAGTGGCATATATATAATAGGTATCTCCAAATTTCTTGACTGTAGGGTCGGCAAAATAGCCCGGAAGAAAAGGATTTCCAGCTCCCGGCGTGTTCCATTTCACTTCTTGCGCTTGCGTGGTCAATGCTGTGCCGGTCAGCAGCAGGGTGTACAATAGCTTTTTCATGGTTCTTTAGTCTTCAGCTTTACAATTATTGTATAAAGGTAAATCAATCTCGTAAAAATACTCTTTCAATAGGTTGTACATGTCCGGGTCGTATGCTTTCAGCTTGGTGCGGTTGTTTACCTGATTATGTACGCCGTTTGCCTTTTCTGCATAGCGGTTGCAGTTGAAGAACGATTGCGTACATTCGGCAAAATATTCTTCTTTGCAACTGATGGCGTATGTATCTTTCCATAATCCTTTCTGTATGGCGTTCTGGCGCAGTGCTTCCAGCCGTTCATCGAAATCAGGCTCTACGACTACAATACCGATGGTATGGATCAGATGTGCAAACTCATGGACCAGGATGTTTTCGCCGATGTATTTGTCGTGCGGCAGAGCCAGCAGGTTTTCTTCACCGCAACTGGACGAGTAGGTATCTTCAGGCGCGCCTCCAAAGCCACGGGCACGCTTGTTCCAGTATTTGATGCTGTCCTCGCAATTGCAGATATGCGCGAATTCGGGAAGGTCGCAGGTTTCTTCCTCTTTACCGATTACCATTACGTGGCAACCTTTTTCTACCATGTGTGCTGTGATATCGGGACGTTTTGCCAACATAAGGCTGATGATATCGCAAGCTTTCAGCAGGGCTTTGTCGCTTACTCGTTCCGAAGAGGTGACATAGAGTCCTTTTGTCTCGATATATTTCTTATAAAAGTCTGGTATTAGTTTGCCTTCAGGTATGCCGGTTACAGCACTGTGCTTCGGACAGACCTCCAGTTTCAGAGCGAAACCACCTCCCGAAGCCAAGTGCAACTTGAGCCGGGTATCGCGCGTCACTTCAAATTGTTCGCAAACATAGTCTTCAGCTTGCTTCGAAGCGTTAATGCCGTCTTTCATCAGCGTACAGAAATAGGTTTCGCCTTCGTCCAAGAAGGAGAAGTCAACGGTCAGATCCCGTTCGTCCCAATTGGTCATACCGCCTACAAACCAGTTGATGTCTTTCTTGCGTACGGTTACGATGTATTTGCCTATCTCACCTGCCAATATGAAAGTTGAATCGGTTTCTACCGATAAGGAGGTGATGAACTTCAGACATTCTGGTTCACGCATATAGCTGGTGGGTGCGTCACAAAGCATGGTAAACGGCGAATCGTAGACAATGTAGGCAGCCAGCTGATGAGCACGTGTTCCCATACTCATCGGTGTGTAATACATCGGTTTGAAATCACGTTTCGTAGCATTGCGCATGGCTCCCGGCGTGTAGTCTACGTGTCCTGCCATCATGCGGATGTAAGGGAAGGTCACATCGTATAGTGGCATATCCTTTTCCACTTCGCTCCATTTCGCTTCTTCCATGCCGAATACACTTTCGTAGTTGATAACGTTGGGATAAGTGCGGTTCAGTCCGGTCGGTTTATAAATGCCGTGATAATCGAGCACCAGTTTGTATTCGGCAGCTTTTTCGGCAATACGGTAAATCATTTCTACGGCGGTCTGGTCATCGCGGTCGAGGAAATCTACCTTGAATCCTTTGATGCCCATATCGGCATATTTTTTACAAGCAGCTTCCAACTGCTCGTCCAGTACGTTAAATACCGTCCACAACACGATGCCTACACCTTTGTTTTTTCCGTATGCTACCAATTCGGGCAAGTCAATAGCCGGAATGGTAGTAAGCATATCTCCGCTCTTGGGATCGTACCAGCCCTCGTCCATTACGATGTATTCCAGTCCGTTACGGGAAGCAAAGTCGATATAATATTTATAGGTGTCCATGTTGATGCCTGTACTGAAGCCTACTCCTTTTAAGTTCCAGTCGTTCCACCATTCCCAAGCCACCTTGCCAGGCTTTACCCAGCTGTAATCTCCGATACGGTTCGGCGATGCTAAGGCATAAACTAAATTGTTGACCGGCATCTCGCTGTCTTTTTCTGTAACAGCAAGGATGCGCCATGGATATTCACGTGTGCCTTTTACTTTCGCAATGAAATTCTCCGTTTCGGTTACGTATAATTGTTTGCGCCACGGATAATAGTCTGTCTTTTTAGGATAAGAGGCAAATACACCTTTCAGTCCATTTGTTCCGGTAGGTTCGACGAACATACCCGGATAGGCTTCCAAGTCCGATTCCAGCAACGTCACCTTTACACTTCCGCAATCTACGGTTACCGGAAGAAAGGCCAGTTGCTTGCGTGTTTCCGAAAGAGGTTTTACATCGTAGGTTGCCTGATATGCCATTGCCATTGGCTTTTCTTCGTTGGTCGTGTAAGGCAGGTATGCCGTATAGTTATCGGGGAAATTGAATTCCGCCGTTTCATTGGCAATGACCAATTCTTTGTCTTTACCCATGGTTGTGTAAAAACGATAGGCGATGCCTTCATTGTATACCCGGAAGATAACGCCGAAATCACCTTTCAGCTTCAAGTCCATTTCGTTGCACACAGCACGGAATGACTTGAAGCGATAAAAAGGAGATGTTACATCCTGAACAACCTCCCTTGACTTTTTCGAAGTAACTTTCACTGCTTTCCCAGCAGTAAGTTGTTCGTCAAGGGCCACCAAACCTATTTGACTGCTTTTAAGTATGAGAGAATTGTTATGATATACCGAGTATGTCAACAGACTGTTTCCGTCTGTTACTGTAACCTTCAAGTGCTTGTCGGGCGAAAGCAACGTATAGTCTTTTGCTTGCGACACGATTCCGACAAGGCTGAAAATTATCCCGAGAAAAAAAGATGTCTTTTTCATGTGTTCATGCATTTAGGGTTATTTCCGTTTGCAAAGCAAAGCAAAAAGAATTGAATAGCGTACCATAGAAGTCTTAAACTATGCGAATATCGTCCGAAAGCCGATGTTATTCGCAACTTTTGGACGATTATTGCATTTTGTTAGACGATTTTTACGGTTATAAGATACGTGTATTCGTCAGTTTTACTTTATAAGGCCATTGTGCCAACGGTACTTGTTGTAATAACCGGTGAGTATCATGCGGACCGGCAGTTACTATCAGCCATAAATGAGCCAATTTCTTACCTTCGGGCACAGTCCACGAAACAGTGCCGGTTTGATTGTCCGCATCTGTGCTTCCCGACGTACCAAACAAAGTTTCCCCTTCTTCGGTTACGCCTACCAGCCCATAGCGGTAATAGGCTGTCTCATGAAGGGGATTCTTGTAAGCCGGATATCCTGTCGGTGCCTCCTTGCCTTGCAGTCCTTTGAAGTCGGCTTTCACCGTCGTGCCCGGTTCGGGCACTTCAAGCCGGATAGCGTTAAAACCGTAATTTTCCGGACAGCGCTCTGCTTTTACCTGCCAATAGCCATCGGACTCTTGGGTCATATAAGGCTTAAAGTTTTCGAACGAATTGGCAAATGGACGGGTTTCGGCAAAAGCCCGTTTGAAGTCGAGATTCACCAGATGACAGTAGCAGTCGAACATTTCATCCACAAACTTGTAGTTTTCTACTTCCTTAAAACCTTTCAGACGTTGGTAGGTCCGTACAGGGTCTTCGTCTGCGGTGCTTTTTCGGTAAAGTTCGGCAATGAAGTCCAGTCCGTTGCGTTCGCTCCAGTATTCCAATACATACGGCGAACGATATACATTCTCGTCGTGCAGGAAAGCCTTGTGCGAGGCTTGTTTAAAAGCATCCCAATGATAGGTTTCTTCGGCAATCCAGTTGGGATTGACTTGCCACAACATCCATTGTGAAGTCATTTCGAAAAAACCTCCCTGTTTCTCACCCCAACAGGAACTGCCGTCTGCCAGCATCTGAAGCTGGAAGCTATGCCCCAGTTCGTGTGCCACGGCATTCAGGTTCGGGTCTTGTAGCCGGTTTGGCGCAGCCCAAAAGGCTCCTATCTTGTTATCGTAAGCCCCTCCGTATGCCGTACCGTCCAGCGAATACATCAGCATCACCATCATACGGTAACGTTCGCTGTACGAGCCTGGGTTGACAAAGTTTAAGCTATCGCGGAAAAAGGTATAAAATTCCTCCAGCTTCGTTTTCAGGTGTTCCAAATCAACGTGCATGTCGTGTCCATTCAATTGTGGAGGATTGGCCAAATTTTTGCCGAAGCCTTTTTCCCAAAAGATGGCTGTGTTTTCGGTATAATCCATCCGGGCGTAACTGTACCGGCAGGTGTCTATTTGCCAGTTTTGTCCGGCAAATTCTTCAGGTTGGTAGATTGCTTTTCCTTCCGGAAGCGGATAGGGTTGGCTGGCAGGAAGGGTGTCATGGGCTGCATACGAAAGCAGGGCAGCCGCGCTTGCTAACAGCATACTGAGGTTCATCATATTTTTTCTTTTTTTGTTCTGTCAGCAAAGTAAGGAAAAAAACGGGACAAAAAAGGGTGAAATCGTACAAGGTTATGCCACAATCGTCCAACCGGATGCATTTTTTGTATCTTATGAATATCGCAAACAGTCAACCGTAGGGGCGTATTTCAAATTCTTTCTATCTCTTTAATGTCCAGTCCGGTGCTTCTGGAGATTACCTCTACATCGATGTTCATGCCTTTTAGTTGGCGGGCTATTGCAATGGCTTTTTCCTTTTCACCTAGTTCTCTGCCTTTGGCAATTCCTTCTTCCAATCCTTTTGCGTGCCCTTTTGCTGCCCCTTTGTTTTCCGCAGTTTCTATTACGCTGATCCAGTCTCTGTAGTTTTTGAGGCTTTCTTCGTATTCGTATCGTTCCTTTCGGTCGAACTTCGCTATTTCAGCGGCTTCGAACAGCCGTGTGAAAACCTTCTCTTGCAGGGCTTCCGGCCGTTTCATGAGTGTGGCAAGATTCCGTATGGCGTACAACCACTTGTCGAAGAGCGTCTCCAATTTGTCTTCCTCCTTGGTGAACTTGGGCATTTCCAGGTAGATGAATGTCAACTTGTCGTAGAACACTTCTTTGGTCGCGAGGTCTACCAGCTTGATTTCGTGGTAGAAGTCCGTATTATCTGGATAAATGGAAAAGTTCAGGATACCGATGGTGTATATACCCTTCAGTTCGTAGTTCCAATCCCCCCGTGGAGCTTGCTCCCGGATGGCGAATGTCGAATAATAGATGCTTCTGTCCTTGAAGAACTGCTGTTCACCTTTCTGCATCTCCACGATGAAATGTTCTCCCTTCTCGTTCTTGCAATACACATCGAACACGGCGCGCCGGTCGTATTCCTGCGTGCCAAGGTGTTCGGCGTTCAGGTAGGTAATGTCCTCTATTTTTTCCCTTCCGTGTAGCAGGGCGTTGAGGAAACTGATGAGCAGTTCTTTGTTGATTTCCGTACCGAAGAGCTTCTTGAATGCGAAGTCGGTATAAAAGTTGACGTATCTTTCTACGATTCCTTCCGAGCACATAAGCGTATGGTTTTAAGTGATATGCAAAGATACGGTTTTTATAGTTAGTCGGAAATGAATCGGGAAAAAACAAACGTAGAGGCGCAAAGATTTATCTTTAATGTCCGCATCTTGTCCATTAAGAAGCTGTTTTGAATTTATCGTGCGATGATTTGGGATGAGTTTTTGAGGCATTTTCGCTTCTGTGATGAGGAAGATAGCGGGCTATCTGACGAAGAACAGGAGC
>NZ_NFJA01000098.1:0-13059 GCF_002159615.1 Bacteroides sp. An279 | reverse complement strand
GGGGTGGAAATCATACAGCCGGTCAAGAAGCCCAAAGGGAAAGAGCTTTCCAGGCAGGACAAGGAATACAACAAGAAAGTTTCCGCCATCAGGGTGCGTATAGAACATGTCATAGGAAGCGCGAAAGTCATGCGCATCCTCAAAGACGAGTGCAGGCTCAGGGCAAACAACTTTGTAGAAAACATCTTTTCCATATGTATGGCACTGCATAATCTCAGAATTAAAATCAACCCTTGGAACTATCATAACTAATTTACATAAACTCTAATATCTTATTTTACTTCTCCGGTTCCACTGGCAAAGTTCAGGTAAATCTTTTGACCAGATTTTCCGGTTACGGAATATTCTGCTCCCATATCGGTCCATCCGTTGTTGACAGCATTATTCTCACGATAGAAGATGTCTGTTCCATCTTTCAAGGTGAATTCCAATCTCCACCAATCGGTGTTGGCTTGGATACACATACGCACTTCGCCGGTTGCACCAAGAACAGGTGATTCGAAATTACCTTCTTTGGTATCTGGAACGGTGAACTTCCATTCGTCTGTATAACCCCATGAATCTTTTGCTGTTGCTCCGAATACATAAACATTGGGTTCATAGAAAGTCATGGTGAATGCATAGTCGTCGCCATTGACAGCTGCCTGGATATAGAGGATATACCATCCGGCTTTGCTTACCTGAATGTTACCGTCAGTTGGTGCCTCGGATACTCCGGCTCCTGCATTGTCTTTGATTGTCAAACGGCTATCGGTATAACCGATGTATTCGTTTACCATCGTGCCAAACTTAAATACGGCATTCGCATCGAAGTATACCATCGACCAGAATTCGCCAGCCATGCCATTAACCGCTACCATTGGCTTCCATTCGCTCCAGCCTCCGGCACCGATTGACGAACCTATCAGATACATAGTGGTAGGCGGTTCAAGCGCATTTACCACTTCGCCCAGCTTCACTTGGTTGACAGCGATTGTGTTTGAAGTGGAAAGCCCTCTTCCGCTTCCCGTGATTTCCGCTTTCACGCGTATATATGCCGTAACGGTAGCTCCAGTCGGGTTTTCGTCAGGATGCAAGGTCTGGTATTGACTGGCTAAAGCCGAGTTCAGCTGATCCGGACGCAATGCTATCGAAGCAGTATTATATGTTGTACCCAGGGTCGAATAGTTTGCATCCGCCTCCTCTGTTTCATCAATAAAGTCTTGTTGCAAACTGACTTGTACGCTATACGTCGTGGCTGCTGAAAATCCGTATTCGGGAGGAGTCAGTGTCAATCGTATCGTGTCGTTAGCGCCTAAGTCATACATTTTGTCATCCGGGGTATTCAGTACAAAACTTTCCGGTTCGTATAAAGTCGGGTTATCGTCTCTATCCGTTTCGCAGGCAGAGAAGAGCATCAATCCCATTCCTGCCATACAGAGTATGTTGGTTATTCTTTTCATGGCTTTCATTATTTAAATAGTTCATTAATACCCTTCATTCTGTGTCATGTTCGGGTTGTTGTTGATGTCTGTTTCCGGAATCGGGAATACATTGTAGATATCGCTTACCGAACGTCCTTCTTTTACACCGCCTTTCCAATCCCAAAGATATTTGTCGGTAGTGAAACAATCAAAACGTACCAAGTCTGAACGGCGGCGTCCTTCCAGATAGAATTCGCGTGCCCATTCGTCCAAGATATACATTTCGTTGATATCACTTGCTACAGGCTGGGTAGTGCAGCCACGGTGACTTCTTAACGTCACGATATCTTGCAAAGCCGCATTGGTATCCCCTAACCGGTAGTTAGCTTCCGCACGTGTCAGGTAAGCTTCTGCCAGACGTAACAAAGGAATATCGGTATCCGGATATTCAGTGTGGCTGGTTGCTGCTCCATCGGAACAGATGTTCTGCCATTTTACGATAGAAAGACCGCTTTGGAAACTATTGATGGCACTGGGGTCCATGGTACGCCGTCCGCCACCTGCACCGGCATAGAACATAGCGCGGTCGTCTCCAGCAGCTGCGACAATATCTACGGTACGTACACCGTATTGTGCGTCCCATGCATCAATGGCTGCATCATTGGGCAGGTCGGCTTGTGCCGGAACATCTACGTCTTCCGGAATCATCGGAACGTCTTTGTTCGGGAAGAACTTATACACCAATGCGTTGCGGGCAATGATACAAGACCATCCGTTGGTGGTTCCCATATAAGGCATACCGCCTGTACGGGTTCCGCATACCAAATACGTAGAACCTCCGTAATTACGGGTTTTCATACCGTCCTGACGGATAGGAAGAATGATTTCTTGCATCGCTTCCTGATTCCGGTCATTGTCTGCCATGAACATCAGGCGGTAGTCATCGCAAAGTTGGTAAGCCCCCGAATTGATAACTTTATCGGCATACGTCTTGGCATTTTCATAATCTGCTGTACCTGTATAGACCTCTGCATTCAGGTAGAGACGGGCGCGGAGCAACCAGTTGGCAGCTTTGTCCGCACGTCCGAAGGGCGCTTGCCCCGGTTCGTACATATCGGCTTCGGCTTCTGCCAGTTCGTTCTGGATATAGTCATACAATTCTTTACCGCCTTTTTCTACAGGCAGGTTATTGTCGAAATGTTCTTTAAACGGAGCTTTGCCGAACAAATCAATAAAATACCAATAGTGCAGGGCACGCAAGAAGCGCACTTCGGCACGTTGCTGAAGGGTCTCAGCATCGGTCTTTCCTTCAGTCTGGTCGAGGAAAAAGTTCATTTGGGTAATGTCGTATCCCAAGCGCACATAAACCCATTCGGTACGTTGGCTGGACGAGTTCCATGACAATCCGGTAAACTGAGGGATGTCCACATTGTCCTGCCATACCCAAATGCATTCGTCTGTCGAGAGTTCGTTGCAGTTGAATACGGTACGGTAAAAGCCAGATTCACCTTCATCTTGTCCGTCAAGGTCAGGACTTCCGGCAAGACCTTTCTGACCGGTCAATCCCAGCATGGCATATTGTTTTACGAATGCTCCCCATTGGTCGAAACTGGAAGAGCTTTGCGGGTCGATGGAGCTGATGTCAAGATCGTTGATGCATGACACGCTTCCCAGTGTAGTAGCAGCAAGCAGTGCTGCCGACAATATAGGTTTGAAATATCTTGTTTTCATATATCAATCAATTGTTTTCAAGGTTTAGAATTGTAAAGTTAATCCCAACAAGAAAGTTATTGCACGCGGATAGGGACTTCCGTCAATACCGCTCTGCACTTCAGGGTCGAGACCATCGTATGCAGTGATGATGAACGGATTCTGGCACGTAGCGTAGATACGTCCGCCGATACCCTTGTATGCCTGGCTCTTGAAGAGTTCCTGGAACGAGTAACCCAATGTGATGTTGTCGCAACGGAGGAATGAAGCGTTACGTACAAAATAATCACTCATATAATAGTCACCTTGTCCGGTAAAGCCTAAAGCAATCGCTTCTTTCGTGGTATTGCTGTAAGCGGTGTTAGAGAAAAGACCCGACTGACTGGTATTGGCTTTGTCTGCCAAGAAGTCATAATACACATAGTTGTTCAGGCTGGCACGAAGCGCAAAGCTGAAGTCCCAGTTCTTGTAAGTCATCTTCGAAGTAAGACCCATCAGGAAGTCGGCAGCCGGTTTCTTGTAAATATACTTATCGGCAGCATTGATAATACCGTCGTTGTTACGGTCGACGAACATGTTTTCGATAGGTTTGCCGTTTTCATCGTACACTTGTTGATATACATAGAACGAATTAGCCGGATAGCCTACCTTGTTCACCTGTACTTTGGTATTGTTTCCCGGACTGATTTTATTGCCAGTTTCTACATAATAATTAGAATCATCCCCACCGGTCAATTTGGTGATTTCATTGTGGTTCCACGTAAAATTATAAGTCAAGTCCCACATAAAATCTTTCGTAACAATCGGTTTTGCATTAATAGAAAATTCCATACCGTAGTTCTTCAACGAACCGATGTTCTGCAACATCTGGGCATTGAAATTCGTTCCTACCGGAATCTTGACGCTATTCAACAAGTCATCGGTCTTACGGTAATATCCATCGATGTTACCCACGATACGTCCGTTCAGGAATCCGAAGTCCAATCCGGCATTGTATGTAGTAGTCTGTTCCCATTTCAAATTCGTGTTGAACGCATTCGGACGAGAAGAGTGGTAATATTCGTCTCCAAAAGGATATTGTGCATAGTCGTCGCTCACGATATACAAAGGCATATAAGCGAAGTCGGCGGTTACGTCTTGCTGACCGGTAATACCCCAGCCCAAACGAAGCTTCAAGTCAGAAAGGAAGTTCACGTCTTTCAAGAAGTTTTCTTCTTTCAGTTTCCAACCCAATGCCAACGAAGGGAACTTACCCCAACGGTTTCCGTCGGCAAAGCGTGAAGAACCATCGAAACGCATGGTGAAAGTAAGCAAATAACGGTTCTTGTATGAATAGTTCAAACGTCCGAAGTAAGATACCAGTGTATTACGGGTTGCGTATGCGGTTTGACTACGTTCTGTTACGTCTTGTGCCACTCCAGCATAACTGTCCCAACCTTGACCTTCGCTATATCCGTTGCGGTGGAAGTGCTGCTCTTCACCACCTGCCATCACATCAATCATGTGGTCACCCACTTCCTTAATGTATTGCGCGTATACGTTATAAGAAAGGTTATACTTATATTCGGTAGCAAGCTCGTTTCTTCCGTAGTAGTTGTATGAGTACGAATAGGGAGACCAGATTGTGGTTTGAGTTCCCTCCGCATATTCACCGCCGATGCTTGCATGCAAACGGAGGTCGGGCAGGAAATGGAATTTGTAGTCCACCTCCACGTTTCCTACGAAGTCGTTGCTGTTTGCCGTATCGTCTTTCTGCTCCAATGCAGCCAAGGGGTTTCCCGGAGTGTTCTTATTGGTTGTATACTTCCAATCGGGGTCAGAGAAAGCCGAAGTAGCCTGCATATTCTGGTAATATCCTCCTGAAGTTGTATACATCGGATCATCGCTATATACCGGACGGGTAGGATCCATAGCCATAGCTCCGCCAATGCCTTCCGCATAACTGTTCTTTCCGTTCATATACTTGGCGTTCACATTTACTTTCAAGTGATCATCGAAGAACGAAGGAGCTAAGTTGACCGATGCAGTGAAGCGTTGGAAATCGGAAGTCTTCACAATACCATTGTTCTTGTTAAAGCCTAACGATACACGGTAAGGCAGGTTCTTGAATCCACCGTTGATAGAAACATTATGTTCGGTGCTGACTGCTGTGCGGAACACTTGGTCTTGCCAGTCGGTATTGGCATCACCCAATGCTGCGGGCAAATTGTCGCCCCACAATTGGTGCACATAGTCGCGGAACTCATCGCCGGTCAATACATTGTAACGCTTTTGGGTGGTAGCTACCGATACTGAACCGCTATAGCTTACACGCGGAGCCTGACCGCTCTTTCCTTTCTTGGTAGTGATGATGATGACACCGTTTGATGCACGCGAACCGTAAATAGCTGTAGCCGAAGCGTCTTTCAATACGGTGAAGGTTTCGATATCGTTCGGGTTAACCATAGAAAGTCCGTTCGACATACCTTTGATACCGCTATTATCCAAAGCCAATCCATCGATGACAATCAACGGGTCGTTGCTGGCATTCAATGAAGAACCTCCGCGGATACGGATGGTTGCACCGCCGCCCGGAGTACCGTCGTTAGAAATGACACTTACACCGGCTACCTTACCAGCCAACATGTCTTGTGCATTAGTCGTGATACCTTTACTCAATTCATCGGGCTTGATAGCCGTAACCGAACCGGTGGCATCGTCTTTCTTCACTTGACCATAACCGATAACCACTACTTCGTCCAACAATTCGGCATCGTCTGACAGGATGACGTTCATGTTGGCAGCAGCAGGAAGTTCCTGCGTTTTGTATCCGATAAAGGAGATAGCGATGATGTCTCCCTGATTGGCTTGCAAAGTGAAATTACCGTCGAAATCGGTAATCGTACCGGTGGTAGTGCCTTTTATCAACACGCTGGCGCCGATAACCGGTTCACCCAAGTTGTCTTTCACTACTCCGTTGACCGTAATGCTTTGCGCAAAGGCTTGTACGGAGAACAGCATTCCCGCCAGCCATAGCAGCAGGAGCTTGTTTCGTCTTTTCAAATCTTTCATTTTCATGTTTATTAGTTTAAGTATGAATAATAAAATTGGTTCTCTCTTTCTGTAGCCTCCTCTAAATCCCCTCCCAGAGGAGGGGACTTGTGGATGCTTTGTTTATGTATTTACCTATTGAAGAACTATGTGTTTCTTTTTACAAATCCAACTAATCCTGAAAAAATCAATCTTTTATTTCCTTTATCGATATCGCGTATCCTCCGCCGATGCCGGCTTTCAAATTCAGCTTGGTCTTGGCGGTCACTTTCTTTTTGGTAATGGTATATGCCTGCGGGTTATTGTCCCATGCGGTGCCTTTTGCATCGGCATAGATAGTTGCCTCATATTTTTTGTCCGGATCGAGGAAATCGAGCGTAAGCTTCGACTCGTGTCCGTTATATCCTGCCGAACATCCTACGTACCAGTCGTTCGAATGCTTGTCTTTACGGGCGATAGTGACATACTCTCCCGGTTCAGCTTCCAGATATTCAGTCCTTTGCCAATCTACAGGCACGTCTTTGATAAACTGGAAAGCATCCATGAAACGCTCGTAGTTTTCCGGCACATCGGCAGCCATTTGGAGCGGACTGTACATCGTGACATACAAAGCAAGCTGGCGCACAAGGGTAGAACGTACACGCGACGTATTGGTCGGATTCATTTTGCTGCAATCTGTTTCGAAAATGCCCGGTGTGTAATCCATCGGTCCCCCTACCAGACGGGTAAACGGAAGGATAGTCGTATGGTTCACATTGCTTCCGCCGAAAGATTCGTATTCCGTTCCGCGGGCTGATTCGTTACCAATAAGATTCGGATACGTACGGCACAAGCCGGTAGGACGCACTGCCTCGTGTGCATTGACCATAATCTTATAGTCTGCCGCTTTGGTCACGGCGTAGAGATAATGGTTTACCATCCATTGTCCGTAGTGATGCTCGCCCCGCGGAATGATGTCGCCTACATAACCGCTCTTTACCGAACTGTAGCCATTGTCTACCATAAACTGGTATGCCTTGTCCATGTGGCGTTCATAGTTGCGTACCGATGAGGAAGTTTCGTGGTGCATCATCATCTCGATGCCCTTTCCTGCGGCATAACGGTGAAGTTCCTGCACGTCGAAGTCGGGATAAGGGGTTACAAAGTCGAATACATAATCCTTGCTCTTTCCGAACCAGTCTTCCCAGCCTTGGTTCCAACCTTCCACCAATACGGCATCGAATCCATGCTTGGCTGCAAAGTCGATGTAGCGTTTTACGTTTTCGGTGTTGGCAGAGTGCTTGCCGTTCGGTTTGGTCTGCAAATAATCGGTTTCGCCCAATTTCACACTGTATACATCATCGGTATAAGCCCATGTGCCGCGTCCGGTAATCATATCCCACCATACGCCTACGTATTTTACGGGGTGAATCCATGACGTGTCGGCTATCTTGCAGGGTTCGTTTAAGTTTAAGGTGATGCGTGAAGCAAGAATGTCGCGTGCATCATCACTTACGATAACGGTACGCCAAGGCGAATTGCATGGAGTCTGCATGTAGCCCTTATCCCCTTTGGCATCAGGAGTCAACCAGGATTCAAATACCATATTCTTGTCATCCAGGTTCAGGCTCATGCACGAATAATCTACCAATGCCGCTTCGTGCAGGTTGATGTAAAGTCCGTCATCGGTCTTCATCATCAGTGCAGTCTGTACGCCGGTAGGAGAGAATACATATTGCGATGAGTTGGGGGTAACTGCTTCTTTCATCTTGCTACGGATTTCTGACAGGCGCGAAGTCGTGTAGTCATATTCCTGCGTGTCATAATCGCCCGGAATCCAGAAAGCAGTGTGGTCGCCACTCATAGCGAATTGCGAATGCTCTTCCTTTATAACGAAATAGTTTAGGTTTTGTTGTTGTGGAAATTCATAACGGAATCCCAGTCCGTCATTAAAGAGGCGGAAGCGGATAACGATGTAACGGTTGTTCATAGGCTGGTCGAGGGTAACTTCCAGCTCATTGTAGTGGTTGCGTATTTCGCTTTCTTCGCCCCATACCGGACGCCACGTTTCATCGAATGTAGAGGTGCGTGTGTCTTTGATTTTAAATCCGGTCATCAGATTAGCCCGTTTGTCTACTCCGGCTTTGTCTTTCATTTCGGTCCATTCGAAGTCGGTTTTCTTTTCGGGGTCTTCCCGTTTCAGTTCCAATCCCAATGTACTGGGCTTAATGACTGTTTTTTCTTTAAAGGTAAGGTCGTACACAGGTGCGCCTTGCTCATTGAGGCTGAAGTTCATCACCAGATTTCCGTCCGGCGAAGTCAACTTTTGCGCGCTTGCACAAAAGGCGAAGCCACACATTGCCATGAGGGCAAAACTTTTCTTGATGTTCATACGTTATCAGGTATTAAAAGTTAATGAAATTTGCGTTACAATTTTCTGAAAGCAAAATTATGTGTCTTTCAAACGATTTCTTCCCGTATGACGGAAAATATAAAGATGTATAAAGTGTAATTTACTGGTAATTAATATGCTAAGTATTGTTTATAAGTAGTAAAATAGAAACGGGATTTAAATGAAGAATGAAGAATTAAGAATGAAGAATACCTTTATTTCTTATTCTTCATTCTCCATTTTTCATTTAATTGAACTCCAGCAAGAGGATTTCCCTCGGTTGCAATTCCAATGTCTCGCCCAATGTTACAGTACGTCCGCTTAGAAAATCTTTGGCTTCCGCTTGAGGCAGGATTTCACGGTACGGAGTGAGGTTGAGCGTCTGAGCCTGACCGGTTCCGTTCATCATTACCACCACCGAACGTCCGTCGTACTTGCGTTCGTACACATACGTTCCGCTCTGAATGGAATAGTGTTTCAGTGTCCCTTTGCCGAGAACTTCGTTTCCTTTACGCCAGTTCAGCAGCTTGCGTGTAAAATCAAACGCTTCATTCTGCATAGCTGTGCGTCCGTTTGCTGTGAAGTTTTCGGTGGTATCGTCTTGCCAGCCTCCAGGGAAATCCTTGCGCAGGTCGCCATCGCCTTTGCCTTTATCGCCTGTCATCAGTATTTCTGTTCCATAATAGATTTGAGGAATGCCACGGGTGGTGAGCAAAAACGTAATGGCTTGTTTGTAGCGTGTAAGGTTCTCGGCTTTTTCATCAGTAGTGGCAAAGCGTGAAGTATCGTGGTTGTCAAGGAAAGTCAACAGATTCATCGGATTGGCATATACCAAGTCTTGTGTCTGATAATCATACAGTTTGTATAATCCTCCTGCCCATTCGGTCGTTTCTTCATCGAAAGCCTGGTTCATCAGCCCCTGCAAGGGGAAGTCCATTACGGTAGGCAGATTAGAATTCTTCGGAGCAGCCAGTTTGCTGTCTTTTTGCCAATAGGATACCAACACGTTGCTGTTCAACCAGGTTTCGCCTACAATGTTGAAATATGGGTATTCTTCCAGTACTTCTTTGCACCATTGGCTCATGAAATCGTAATCGGCATACGGATGAGTGTCCTGACGGATACCGTTGATGCCTGCATATTCTATCCACCAGATGCTGCTTTGGATAAGATAGCGTGCCACGTGGCGGTTGCGCTGGTTCAGGTCGGGCATCACTTGGGTGAACCATCCGTCGGTGGCGATTTTCTTCTCATACTGGCTGGCATGTACATCCATTACACTTGCCGTCTTGAATGAGGTTTGTACGTATTCGGAATGGAAGTTGAACCATTCTTTCGATGGCTTGTCGCGGAACAGGTAGTTTTCGCTTCCGCAATGGTTGAATATCATGTCCATAACGACTTTCAGTCCTTTGCTGTGTGCCTGGTCGACCAAAGTCTTGAACTCTTCGTTTGTTCCGAAACGGCGGTCTATCTGGTAGTAATCCGTGATGGCATAGCCGTGATAAGATCCGTCGGGCATATCGTTTTCCTGTGTGGGGTTGAGCCAGATGGCCGTTACGCCCAGGTCGGCAATGTAGTCTAAATGGTTGGCAATACCTGCCAAGTCACCTCCATGACGGGCAAACGGGTCATTGCGGTCTATTTTTTTTTCAAGCATCCCTTCTACAATGTCGTTTCCCGGATTGCCGTTGGCAAAGCGGTCGGGCATGATGAGGTAAAGTACGTCTTCGGAAGTGAATCCTTGTATGTCGCTCCCCTTGCGCACACGTTGCTTCAATTCGTAAGGGACAGCCGTTTTCTTTTTCCCTTGAGTCAGGACGATATTGAATGTCTGTGCGGGAGCATCCGTCAGGTCAAGATAAAGAAAAAGATAATTCGGGCTGTCTTGCCTTACGGTTTCTTTCAAGACGATGTTCTTGCCTGTAACCGAAACCGCAGATGTAGCGATGTTCTTGCCATAAAGCATGATTTGAAGCTCGGGATTTTTCATTCCTGACCACCAGAAGTTAGGGGCTATCCGGTCGATTTCCATTACCGGAGCCGCTTTGCTGAATCCCAAGAAAGCAAAAGCGGCAAGCAGGGTAAGCCATAGTTTTTTCATGATAATAATTGTTTTATGATAGTATGAATTAATGTTAATGCCATCATGCCTTGATGCATATATCGGCGTAAGCCAATGCAAGTATATGCGTAGGCTGATGCAAGTGTGTGCATAGCCCGTTGGAACTATTTACTTTTCTTTTAAACAAAAATAGGAAAATAGAGGAATATTTCGTATATTTGGAAGCGGAATATAAGTGGGGTATGTTATTAAATCAATGAGAATAAGAAAGTTATCTTAAATTTAAAGATGAAAAATATAAATCAGATTGTATGAAAAAAACTATTATATTAATTGTATTGTCGCATGTTCTTGCATTTGCTTGCATGGGGCAGTCTTCAAACGAACGGATTCTGAAAGAATTGGACGAAGTAATCGGGAAGAAAAAAGAGCACTGCGAAGAACGGGAAAGAACGATAGCCCAACTAAAGCAACGCCTTGCCAACGAATACGATAATGCACAAAGATACACAATCTGTAGTGAACTGTTTACTCAATACTTGCATTATCAGGCGGATTCGGCATTACATTATGTGGATGAAATGCAGAAATACGTAAAGGATGTAAAAAAAACCGGAGCGGAAACCAAGATCATTATCAACCGTGCCGATGCGATGGGCGTTATGGGAGCATATAACGAAGCCTTACAGACTTTAGAGCAGATAGACCGCAACCTGGTGACTCCGGACGTGCGGGTGAAGTATTACTACGCCATGCGTACCTATTACGGTTGGATGGCGGATTACACCATTATCCATTCGGAAAAGGAAAAATACATCCGCAAGACCGCCTGCTACCGTGATTCGGTGCTGATGCTGGTGCCCGAAGGTCCTGGACGGAGCATTTCGCTGGCTGAAAAGATGTTGCTCGAATCACAATTCGATGCCGCCATTCCAGTACTGAACAAAACCTTGTCCGCTCCGATGAGCATACAGGAAAAGGCATACGTCAACTATACACTGGCATCAGTCTATGAAGCGAAAGGCGATGTCGAAATGCAGATTTATTATTTGGCCCAGACCGCCATTATCGACCTCACCATGGCAGTGCGTGAATACGCTTCCCTCCAGCGGCTGGCATGGGTTCTTTACCGGCAGGGAGATATCGAACGGGCTTACCGCTATCTTCGTTGTTCGATGGAAGATGCCGTTGCATGCAACGCCCGTTTACGTTTTTTAGAAGTGACAGAAGTGTTTCCCATCGTCAACGATGCCTACTTTGACAGTGTGGCGAACGAACGGCGTATGATGAATATCTTTTTCTTTACGTTGGCGGTGATAGCGGTGCTGCTCGTCATTGTGGCGTTACGCCTGTATTCATGGAACAAGAAATTATCGCTCATGCGGGTGAACCTTTCGGTGGCTAACAAAGAACTGAAGACGGTGAACGAAAAGTTGGCGCAAACTGGTAAAATAAAGGAAGTGTATATTGCCAGATATTTGGATAAATGCGTAAGTTATCTCGACAAACTGGAGCAATACCGGCGTTCGTTGGAAAAACTGGCAATGGCTTCACGCATCGACGATTTGTTCAAGACTATCCGTTCCGACCAGTTTTTGCGCGATGAACGAAAGAATTTTTATATGGAATTCGACAAGTCTTTCCTCGAACTCTTTCCTAATTTTATTGATGATTTCAATGCATTGCTAACGGACGACGGGAAAATATACCCCAAAAAAGGAGAGCTTTTGAGTACGGAGTTGCGTATTTTTGCCCTGATCCGCTTGGGGGTAACTGATACAGCCCGTATAGCTCATTTCTTAGGCTATTCGCTTGCTACGGTATATAATTACCGCAGCCGTATCCGCAATAAGGTGAAAGTAAATAAAGAAGATTTTGAGCAGGAGGTGATGAAGTTGTAGAACACGCCAAGCATGCTTTTGGATGAACATAAGTGAGTCGGACGTATCTTATGAAAACGAATATATACTGCAACCGCTGATGAATATATACTGCAACTGCTGATGAATATATACTGCAACTGCTGATGAATATATACTGCAACTGCTGATGAATATATACTGCATCTGCTGATGAATATATACTGCAACTGCTGATGAATATATACTGCATCTGCTGATGAATATATACTGCATTGGCAAAGGCAGTACTACTGCGTTATTTGCATCCAGAGCAAGTTGCGGACATTTATCAAATTGGGCAAAATGCGGATAATCATATTATACTATATGCGGTATTGTGCATTTTAATGAAACATAACTATTCACCACAGAGACCACAGGGTACCACAAAGGAACACAGAAGAATAGGTCAATAAACAATATGCTCATGTGAAAATAAATTAGCACATTGCCCTATTATTCATTGGCACATTAAGAAGCTGTTTTGAATTTATCGTGCGATGATTTGGGATGAGTTTTTGAGGCATTTTCGCTTTTGTGATGAGGAAGATAGCGGGCTATCTGACGAAGAACAGGAGC
>NZ_NFJA01000097.1:0-13299 GCF_002159615.1 Bacteroides sp. An279 | reverse complement strand
GCTCCTGTTCTTCGTCAGATAGCCCGCTATCTTCCTCATCACAGAAGCGAAAATGCCTCAAAAACTCATCCCAAATCATCGCACGATAAATTCAAAACAGCTTCTAAAACAGTTTTTTATAGAAAAATTGGTTTGTGAAAATGGAATGGAACACAGAGGCACAAATTGCCCATTGTCAATTCTTCTGTGTCTCTGTGTTCAATGGAACGAATCATGCGGAATTTCAGCATTTCATTTTGGATTGACTATAAATAATTTTAAAATAGGGAAAACCCTACCGCGAAATAGGGAAATCCTACTTGCGGGATACAAGATTCTCGCTAACTTTGTATTGCAGGAATAGGCAGGTTCCGGCAGATTATGGTAAACAATAAATTTTTAATAGGTATGAAGATGAAGATAAGATTAGGCGTTTCGTTGCTGATAGCTTGCTTACCGTGGCTGGCTATGGCACAGAATGACGACCTTTATTTTGTTCCGAAGAAAGAAAAGAAGGCGGAAACGAAAACCGAGGTGCGTCAGGTGACGAGGCAGACAACAACGACTACAACTACAACGGCATCGGTTTCTCCGGGCACAACAGTGGTGGTAAAGGACGTGACGGGGAAAACGCGTGACATTGATGAATACAACCGCCGGTATACATCGAGAGAGAATACGTTCAGCATGCAGAACGATACCCTATACATAGAAGAGAAACCTTACGGCGAACGGGGTGAATGGGTGAACGGCTTCGAAGGTTCGCAGGACGATTACGAATACGCCATGCGTATCGTCCGTTTCCGTAGTCCGGCGTATGCCATTCCTATCAGCAGCCCCTTGTATTGGGATGTTGTGTATGGTGCTTTTCCATCGTGGGACTGGAACGTATACGACGATGGATTGTATGCTTACGTGTTCCCCACCTATTCCAATCCGTTGTGGTGGGACTGGCGCTGGAACTGGAGTATAGCCGGTCCGCGTTGGGGATGGTACTCGCCATGGCATTATGGTGGGTGGTATTCTTCGTATTGGTATGGCGGTTACTGGGGCGGTTGGTATGCCGGCTATTGGGGACCGTGGCATCATCCGCATCCGTATTGGGGAGGCGGATATCATCATCACCATTATCGGGGATTTACCGATTATCGTCCTACACGTTATATGACTTCAGGAGGTTCGTATACGAGGAATTCTTCGCGTTATGCGACAAGTACTTCGCGTCCTTCACGTGCAACGAGTAGAAGCATAAGCCGGGCACGAGGAAATACTGCTGTACGCCGCTCGTCTATCGGACGTGTAGTACAAGGTTCGGGCACACAAGGCAATGCTCAGTCAGTACGTCCGGGCAGGTCCACCATACGTGGAACTACAGGCACAGTACATTCAGACGCTTCGCGTACACAAGGTATTTATACCCGTCCGAGCCGGAGCGTAGACCGTACAGGGTCGTCGTATAATCGTCCGAGCAGTACGCGCCGTAGTGTAAATTATAATAATAACCGCAATTCGTTCAACAATTCTACAACGCGCAGCAATAGCTTCAACCGCAGTTCGAGTGGAAGTTTCAACCGTAGCAGCGGTGGTGTCAGCCGGGGAAGCGGTGGAGGCGTAAGCCGTTCTTCGAGTGGCGGAGGCCGTAGAAGATAAGCCATATAATAAAAGGTATATAAAGAAAACAACAAAGATGAAAGCAAAGATAATTTCTATAAGTGTCTTGGCAATGGTTGCTTTGGCTTCCGTTGCCCAGACCCAGTATGATGCCGTTCGTTTCGGAACAGGTGAACTGAACGGAACGGCACGTTTTGTAGGTATGGGAGGAGCCATGAGTGCGCTGGGTGCCGATATTTCGGTGATGGGAACCAATCCTGCAGGTATCGGTTTGTTCAGGAGCAATGATGTGTCTGTGTCGTTCGGTTTCAACAAGAATCTGACAGAAAGCAATTTCAATGGTTCGGTGATGAAAGATGACCGTACGCGTGCTTCTTTTGACCAAATCGGTATTGTTTATAGCATGAAAATCGGAAACAAAACTGATTTGCGCTACTTGAACTTCGGGTTCAACTATCACAAATTGGCGAATTTCAACCGTCAGTTCTCATCGGGAGGTAATCTGAACGGATCGTCCATGACCTGGCAGATGGAAGATATGTTGTTAAATGCCGGCGAAGTCTATTCGCAAGAAACTTTCGATAACTTGCTTGATCATAATAATCCCTACCGTTCGGACGCATTTTTGTGCACGCCTTTCCTAAGTATGATGGGGGTTCGCACAGGAACGGTGATCACATCGAAAGATGAAAATGTCCCCGACGAGTTTTATCTGTCGGCATGGAACGGGCAGAACGGGCAGTACTACAGCCGTGAGGAAGGAGGCATCAATGCTTATGATTTCAATGTATCGTTCAATGTGAAGGACCGGGTCTATTTGGGGTTGACCTTGGGGGTGTACGACATCAATTATCACCGTTACTCATCATATGCCGAAACATTTGATAATGAATACGTTCCTGGTAGTGGGAGCCTTGTGCTGAACAATTGGTTTGATACGGAAGGCACGGGATTCGACTTGAAACTGGGTGCCATTATCCGTCCTTTCGAGTATTCTCCTTTCCGTATTGGTTTGGCAGTGCATACGCCGATATGGTATGCCTTATCAGATACATATACGGCAACATTGGATTCCGATATATCGTCTTTTGATGCTCCTTACACTGAGAATTTGGGCGAGTATTTGCCCTCGGGAGCGTATGGTTTGGATTATTTGTTGAATACGCCTTGGAAAGTGAATGTAAGCATGGGTACAACTGTGGGTTCCGTATTGGCGTTGGATGCGGAATATGAATATGCGAATTACGGCGCATCGAAATACAAAGACCGTGACGGATATGAATTGGCTTCTTCGAATGAAGCGGCCGACAAATATCTGAAGAGCACGCATACGGTACGTGTCGGCATGGAGGCGAAGCTGACGCCTAGGTTCAGTTTCCGTGCAGGGTACAATTACATGACTTCCCCGATAAAGGATAATTCAGTACGTTATGTGCCCAGCCTTCCGACGAATACGGCGGATCAGATTATCTACGAAGTAACCCGTACCGATCCCGAATACCATAACTTGAAAGCCCGTAATACATTGACACTGGGTTTAGGCTATCGTGGAAATTTGTTCTATTGCGATGTTGCTTATAAGTATGATTTCTATAAATCGGATTTCTATATGTTCGATGACTATCGTTTTTCGGCTGATGGCAATTCGATTGTGGAACATAACCAGCCTGCAAAAGTGAATCATGACCGTCATCAATTGCTTTTCACATTGGGTGTGAATTTCTAAAGTATGCCATTTATAGTGTTATACCAGTGAAAGTCATTGGGATACCTTTCCTTAAAAGGATAATTTACGATACAGCGTATCACAGAGTCTCTTAAATTATTCTCTGTGATACGCTGTTGAATTTTCAACATATAGTTATGTGAGCAACTACTTATTTGGTTAATGTCACGCGTCTGATGGTTCCGTCTTCATTGAACTCAAGCCGGTCGATGCAGACTTCGCGGTGCACGCCCGGACCTTTGTCTTTATCCAGATAATTCTTGTTGATGCGGTGGTAGACGATGTACCATTCATCGGTACCTGGTTTGCGTACGACAGAGTTATGCGCCGGTCCGTAGATTTCTTTTGCCGGGTCTTGAATGGTTACGATAGGATCCTTGGCTACCTTTATCGGACCGAGAGGCGAATCGGATGTTCCGTATGCCACATGATAGTTGGGCGAGCCGGTATCGTCTACCGACCATAAGAAGTAATAGGTACCTTTCCGGTAGAATACATACGGGGCTTCGCGATAGGCATAGTCTTTCAGGGTTCCGCCTTTGGGAGTCAACACCTTGATGGTTTCTTTCTTTACCGATACCATATCGCTGTTCAGTTCGGCTCCTGCCATGTAACCGTTGCCCCAATATATATAAGGTGTACCAGTCATTGGGTCGGTAAATACATCCACATCAATTTGCTGCCCGTGTCCGGCAGGAGAATCGGTGATGATGGGTTGTCCCATGTCCTTAAACGGACCTGTGGGCGAGTCGGCTATGGCTACACCGATTTGTTTGCGCGAATTGTCGTTGGGGTTGCCGCTATAATAGAAGAAGTATTTGTATTTTCCGTCTATCAGTTTTTCTTCAATGGCAGGTGCCCATGCATTGCCATTTGCCCAAGGAACCTGTGGAGAGCGCAGGTCGAGGATTACGCCTTCATAAGTCCAGTCTTTCAGGTCGGGCGAAGAGAATGCCGTAAAATACCAGCCCCCCCATCCGGACTGACCGTCGGTAGTGGAATAGATGTAATATTTATCAGTTTTCTTTGAATAAAGTATTTCCGGGTCGGCATGAAAACCGGGCAATACCGGATTCTGGGGCAATTCGCCCAGTTCTTCCGGCTTTCCCCATTTATCTGTAATGCGTTTCAGTTCGGCACGGGTAATGGGGATAACGGTTCCGTGACGTGGATGGAAGTTCATCTTTACGGCATGGTCAATCACTTTAAAGTGTTCCAGGTCGGTGGTTTCCGTAAATTGGTAAGCCCCTTTCATGTACACGTCATACATCAGGATGTATTTGTCCTGTCCTATCAGCTTGAATGTGCCTGCACCTTCTACCGCTTCTTTGGTCTGTTGCTTGTAGTCGGGGCTTTCTTTCCATTCCCCTGATGTAAGCGAGCGGGTAGTGGCTACTTTGATGCCGTTTCCATGTCCTTCTGTTTTATAGAACAGATGGTACACTCCGTCTTTATAAACAATATCCCCGTCAATGCACGATTTCTTGTCGGCAGGGATAAATAAAGGTTTCGGTTCACCGGTCAGGTCGGTGAAGTCCTCGTTGGCGTATGCGTAATAGATAACGTCCGGTCCGCCTTCGTATTGCATGGACCAGTAAAGCATATACTTGCCTGCTTCTTTATCGAAGATGGTCTGAGGCGCCCATACACGTTTCAGTTTTTCCTGTCCTTTATAACGCTTCTGCATGTTGATGATGGAGTGCGACCAGTTGACAAGGTCGGTAGATTTCAGCATCACCAGGGCGCGGTTCGAATCCCATCCGTTATCCGACACCATATCGGTCACGACCATGTAGAAAGTCTTTCCGTCTTCGCACCGCAGGATATGCGGGTCGCGTACACCTCCGGTCGAACTGATGACTTTCGAGTCGAGCACCGGCTTGTTGCCGTTCAGTGCATAAAAAGAATACCCGTCCATACTGACGGCAAAACATACCGCTTCTTCACTGATGTGGTTTCCGGTGAAATACGTGAAGAGATAGCCTACATAGTCTTTTTCTTCCGTTAAAGATGCCCGCGATACTGAAATTGTCAGCAGAAACAACGCGAGCAAGGCAAGCATACGTGTCTTGTAATTCATGGTTAATTGTTTTTGGTTAATAGTATTTGTTTGGATTATTCTTTTAACAAAGATAGGGCTTTCTGCATTACGATGTATGCGAGAAAGTGTTTTTGACCGGTTTATGCCCCTAATTTGACTGATTATTTTCTCTTTCGGCTATCCATTTTTTCCTATCTTTGTGCAGACAATCTGATAACATGAAATTATTTGTTAACTTTTAAAGAAAACTTGTATGAATAAATTGGCAACTATTGGCGTGTCGCTTCTGCTTTCTATTGGAGCGATGACTGGATTTCAGTCGTGTGCGCCGAAAGCTGAAAGCGGAACGTTTGAGGCAGGGAAAGGAAGTTTCCTGCTCAATGGCGAGCCTTTTGTGGTAAAGGCTGCCGAGTTGCATTATCCTCGTATTCCACGTGCCTATTGGGAGCATCGCATCAAGCAATGCAAGGCGTTAGGGATGAATACTATTTGCCTGTATGTTTTCTGGAATTTCCATGAAGAGAAGCCGGGAGAGTTCGACTTTACCGGGCAAAAGGACTTGGCTGAGTTCTGCCGCCTGTGCCAGAAGAATGATATGTATGTTATCCTCCGTCCCGGTCCGTATGTATGTGCCGAGTGGGAAATGGGCGGTCTGCCCTGGTGGCTTTTAAAGAAGAAAGACATCCGTTTGCGTGAGGACGACCCGTATTTTCTGGAACGTGTGGCTATCTTCGAGAAAGAAGTTGCCAATCAGGTGGCTGGATTGACCATACAGAAGGGTGGTCCTATTATTATGGTGCAGGTAGAGAATGAATACGGATCGTATGGCGAAAGCAAGGAATATGTAGCGAAGATACGCGACATCGTGCGGGAGAACTTCGGCGATGTAACCTTGTTTCAATGCGACTGGGCATCCAATTTCCAACTCAATGCATTAGACGATTTGGTGTGGACCATGAACTTCGGTACAGGTGCGAATATCGACGAACAGTTTGCTCCATTAAAGAAAGTACGTCCCGACAGCCCGTTGATGTGTAGCGAGTTCTGGAGCGGATGGTTCGACAAATGGGGAGCCAATCACGAAACCCGTGCGGCAGATGATATGATTGCCGGCATTGATGAAATGCTTTCAAAGGGTATTTCGTTCAGCCTTTACATGACTCACGGCGGTACCAACTGGGGACACTGGGCTGGAGCGAACTCGCCGGGATTTGCACCGGATGTGACTTCGTATGATTATGATGCGCCTATCAGCGAATCGGGAAAGATTACGCCGAAATACGAGAAATTGCGTGAGACCTTGGCGAAATATATGGACGGAAAGAAGCAGGCTAAAGTGCCCGATGATATCCCGACTATCTCCGTACCGGCTTTCGAGTTTACCGAAGTGGCTCCGCTGTTCGCTAATCTGCCCGAACCGAAGAGCGATGATACCATCCGCACGATGGAGGAGTACGATCAGGGATTCGGAAGCATTCTTTACCGCACAACTTTGCCCAAGATTGACCGTTCAGCGACACTTACCGTAACCGAAGCTCACGATTATGCACAAATCTTTATTGACGGGAAATATATCGGCAAACTGGACCGCCGGAACGGGGAAAAGCAACTGGATATTCCGGCATGTGCCGAAGGTGCGCAATTGGATATCTTGGTGGAAGCCATGGGACGTATCAATTTCGGACGGGCTATCAAAGACTTTAAAGGAATTACCGAAAAGGTCGAATTGAAGAACGAAGGACGTACTACCGAATTGAAAGGCTGGAAGGTTTATAACCTGGAAGACCGTTACGAAGGGTATAAAGGTTTGAAGTTTGAACCGCTGAAGTCGGTAAAAGATGCGCAAGGCCAGCGTGTGCCGGGTTGCTACCGGGCTACATTCCACGTAGAGAAGCCGGGCGATACGTTCTTGAACTTTGAAACATGGGGCAAAGGCTTGGTTTATGTAAACGGATATGGCATCGGACGCATTTGGGAAATCGGTCCTCAGCAGACATTGTATGTCCCGGGATGTTGGTTGAAAGAAGGCGAAAATGAAATATTGGTATTTGATATCGTAGGTCCAAAAGAAGCCCGTACGGAAGGGTTGGAAGAACCGATTCTGAACCAATTGCTGGTGAATAAGCCGCTGACACATCGCAATAAGGGTGAAGAACTCCGGCTTGCGGGAGAGACTCCGGTATTGAGCGGAAGCTTCAAAGCGGGCAACGGATGGCAGGAAATGAAATTCGGCAAGCCGGTTTCGGGACGTTATGTCTGTATAGAAGCCTTGAATGCGCAAGACGGAAAAGACTTGGCATGTATTGCCGAAATGTATCTGCTTGATGAAAACGGAGAACGTCTTTCACGTGAACCGTGGATTGTAAAATATGCGGATAGCGAAGATGTATCGCAAGTAAACCGTTCGGCTGATAAGATTTTCGATTTGCAGGAGTCTACCTACTGGAGTACCGAAACCGGTTCGGCTTATCCTCATGCGGTTGTAATTGATTTGGGAGCGAAGCATACCCTGACTGCAATCCAATATCTGCCCCGTATGGAAAGCAATGTGCCCGGAGGCATCAAAGATTTTAAAGTATATGTGAAAGGCGAAAATTTCTCTTATAAACATTAGATCTTCAGTCCCCGATTGGAACATCAGACATCATTTTTGTGTATCTTGTTCCGATTGGGGCATTTCGTTAGGCCGATGTCTTAAATTATGCTATAAAACACACATTCTGTAATATAGTGTTGCCTGTAATAAGAAAAATGCAATTTTTTTAGGTAAACGGGAAAAAAAAACGAACTTTTCATTTTGCCTTGTTTATTTAATTACTAATTTTGAGGTGTTAAAGAAATAACATTTTTTATGCAATTAATAACCTTAATATAACAGCTATGAGTTATTTACGATTTGACAAGACGCTGATGACGAATTTGGAAGAATCTTTGACACGTGAAATTCTTCGGACTAATCGTTCTGGCGCGTATCATTGCTCTACAATAGTAGATTGCAACACTCGCAAATACCATGGTTTATTGGTCATCCCCGTGCCGGAACTGGATGATGAAAACCATGTGTTGTTGTCCTCGCTCGATGAAACGGTCATCCAGCATGGGGCTGAATTTAATCTGGGACTCCATAAATATCATGGAGACACTTTCAGTCCGCGTGGTCACAAGTACATCCGGGAGTTCGAATGCGAGAAAGTGCCTACTACTATTTACAGAGTGGGAGGTGTAGTGCTGAAGAAAGAAAAGTTGTTCGTGCATCATGAGAACCGTATTTTGATTCGTTATACTTTGCTGGACGCTCATTCCAGTACGACACTTCGCTTGCGCCCGTATTTAGCTTTCCGTAGCGTACGTCAGTACACTCATGAAAACGCACAGGCAAGTCGCCAGTATGATACCGTAAAAAACGGAATCAAAACATGTATGTATCCGGGATATCCCGAATTGTTCATGCAGACCAATTGCCCGAACGAATTCCATTTCCAACCGGATTGGTACCGGGGCATAGAGTATCCGAAAGAACAAGAACGCGGATACGATTTCAATGAAGACCTGTATGTGCCGGGGTATTTCGAAATGGAAATCACCAAAGACCATCCGGTTGTGTTCTCGGGAGGCATTTCGGAAATTGAAACCGCTAATCTGGACCAACTCTTCTCGGAAGAAGCAGACCGCCGTACTCCGCGCGACAATTTCAAGCATTGCCTGATTAATGCTGCCCACCAGTTCCTGAACAAACAAGGAGACGAGTCATACGTCTTGGCAGGCTACCCATGGTTCAAATGCCGTGCGCGTGACATGTTCATCTCTCTGCCGGGACTGATGCTTGCTATCAATGAAACAGACAAGTTCGAAACAGTGATGGACACGGCATCTAAAGCGATTTACGAATTCATGAAAGGCGAACCCGCAACGCTGAAAGTCTACGAAATGGAACATCCGGATGTATTGTTATGGGCAGTATGGACTATCCAGCAATACGCGAAAATGGTATCACGCGATGCGGCACGAAGCAAATACGGGGCATTATTGAAAGACATCATGACGTATCTTGCCGAAGGAAAACATCCGAACCTGAAAGTATGTGATAACGGACTGGTATATGCCCAAGGAAGAGACAAAGCCATTACGTGGATGAATGCAATGTCGAACGGCCGTCCGGTTACTCCGCGTACAGGATATATCGTCGAATTCAATACACTGTGGTACAACGCGTTGATGTTTGCCGGAGAATTGCTGGGCGAAGGAGGTGATACAGAATTTGCAGGAACCTTAACCCAATTGGCAGAAAAAGCAGGAAAGGCTTTCATTGACACATTCTTGAACGAATACGGTTATCTGCTCGATTATGTAGATGGAGACATGATGGACTGGAGCGTACGCCCGAACATGATTTTTGCAGCAGCATTCGATTATTCTCCGTTGAATGCCAAACAGAAGAAAGGCGTGGTCGATATTGTGACAAAGGAACTTCTTACTCCGAAAGGTTTACGCTCGTTAAGCCCGAAGAGCGGAGGCTACAACCCGAATTATGTAGGCCCGCAAATCCAACGCGATTACGCTTACCATCAAGGTACGGCATGGCCCTGGCTGGAAGGATTCTATCTCGAAGCCTATTTGCGCATCTACAAGCGTAGTGCCATTTCGTTCGTAGAACGTCAGATGATTAGCTTCGAAGACGAATTGTCACTCCATTGCGTAGGATCTATTCCTGAATTATTCGATGGAAACCCGCCATTCAGAGGCAGAGGAGCCATTTCGTTCGCCATGAACGTGGCTCAAATATTGAGAACTTTAAATCTGTTAGAAAAATATGACAATCAGTAAAAGGGAGGAAATACTATGAAAGTTTTAATGTTTGGATGGGAATTTCCTCCCCATATCTTGGGAGGTTTAGGTACAGCCAGTTACGGACTTACCAAAGGTTTAGCGCAACAAGAGGACATGCAGATTACCTTCTGCATACCGAAGCCATGGGGAGATGAAGACCAAAGCTTCTTGAAAATCATCGGCATGAACAGCGTACCTATCGTATGGCGCGATGTACAATGGGATTACGTAAAAAGCCGTGTAGGAAACTATATGGACCCGCAGCTCTATTACGACTTGCGCGACCATATCTATGCCGATTTCAACTATATGCATACCAATGATTTGGGTTGCCTTGAATTTTCAGGGCGTTATCCAGATAATTTGCATGAAGAAATAAACAATTATTCCATTGTGGCGGGAGTGGTTGCCCGTCAGCAAGAATTTGATATCATCCATTCGCACGACTGGCTGACCTATCCGGCAGGTATACATGCCAAGCAGGTATCAGGCAAACCGTTGGTCATCCATGTTCATGCTACCGATTTCGACCGTAGCCGTGGCAATGTAAACCCTACGGTTTATTCCATCGAAAAGAACGGTATGGACCACGCCGATTGCATCATGTGTGTGAGTGAATTGACACGACAGACGGTTATTCATAAATACTATCAGGATCCGCGTAAAGTCTTTACGGTCCACAATGCCGTGTCTCCGTTGTCAAAAGAGATTCAGGATATTGTACCGCGTAAAAATCCGAACGAGAAAATCGTTACCTTCCTGGGACGTATCACCATGCAGAAAGGACCGGAATATTTTGTTGAAGCGGCTGCGATGGTATTGCGCCGTGCGCGTCACGTGCGTTTCGTCATGGCAGGTAGCGGTGATATGATGAATGCCATGATTCGTCTGGCTGCCGAAAGAGGCATTGCCGACCGTTTCCATTTCCCGGGCTTCATGAGAGGCAAACAGGTGTACGAGGTATTGAAAGCCAGCGATGTGTACATCATGCCTTCCGTATCCGAGCCGTTCGGCATATCGCCACTGGAAGCTATGCAATGTAGTGTGCCTACCATTATTTCCAAGCAGTCGGGGTGTGCCGAAATCTTGAGTAAATGTATAAAGACCGATTATTGGGATATTCATGCCATGGCAGATGCCATTCATGCTATTTGTACTTATCCGGCATTGTACGAATACCTGCGCGATGAAGGAAAGAAAGAAGTCGACGGTATTGTATGGGAGAAAGTAGGCGTGAAGATTCGCGGCTTATACGAACAGACTTTAAAAAATTGTGGAAAACTATAATTATACAAAATCGATATGAAAACAATCTGTCTTTACTTTGAAATACATCAGATAACACATCTCAAACGCTATCGTTTTTTTGAAATTGGTACAGACCATTATTACTACGATGATTACGCAAACGAACAGGGCATCAACGATGTTGCCGAACGTTCGTATATTCCGGCATTGACCACCCTGATTGAAATGGCAAAAAACAATGAAGGAGCTTTTAAGGTTGGTCTTTCCATTTCAGGTGTAGCACTCGAACAATTGGAGATACATGCACCGGCTGTTATCGAACTGTTGCAGGAACTGAATGCCACAGGCTGTTGCGAATTTATATGCGAGCCTTATTCTCACGGCTTGTCTTCGTTGGCAAACGAAGAATGCTTCCGTGAAGAAGTAGAATTTATGCGTAAAAAAATCAAGGATTATTTCGGTCAGGATCCGAAAGTGTTCCGTAATTCCAGCTTGATTTACGACAATGAAATAGGTGGAATCGTAGCCAGCATGGGCTTTAAGGGCCAACTGATAGAAGGTGCGAAGCATGTGTTGGGATGGAAGAGCCCGCACTATCTGTATCATTGCGCCGAGAACCCGAATCTGAAACTGTTGATGCGCGACTTCAAGTTGTCGGATGATATCAGCCTGCGCTTCTCTAATTCGGAATGGAGCGAATATCCCTTGTTTGCAGATACTTATATAGACTGGATTGCCACTTTGCCCGAAAACGAACAGGTCATCAACATTTTTATGGAACTGTCGGCTCTCGGTATAGCACAACCGTTGTCTTCCAACATCCTGGAATTCTTGAAAGCATTGCCTGCATGTGCCAAGCAGCGGGGCATCACATTCTCGACCCCTACCGAAATTGTTACGAAATTGAAATCGGTAGATATGATGGATGTGCCTTATCCGATGTCTTGGTCGGATGAAGAAAGAGACATCAGTCCATGGCTGGGTAATGTGATGCAGCGCGAAGCGTTTAACAAACTGTACAGTGTGGCCGAGCGTGTGCATTTGTGCGACGACCGCCGTATCAAGCAAGACTGGTTCTACCTGCAGGCAAGCAATAATTTCCGTTTTATGACTACAAAAGATACGGGAGTTGGGCTGGATAGAGGTATCTATGATTCACCTTATGATGCATTTACTAATTATATGAACATCTTAGGCGATTTCTTGGCTCGTGTCAATTCGTTGTATCCGGCAGATATGGACAATGAAGAGTTAGGGTCTTTGCTTACCACTATCAAGAATCAAGGTGAAGAGTTGGTTCAGCTGAACGATGAGGTGACCAAGCTTCAAGCCGAATTGAAGAAATCTGAAGCTAAGAAGCCTGCGGCAAAGAAAACAACAACCACAAGAAAGACAGCTGCGGCTAAGAAAGAAAAGTAATTTTTTCAGATATTTGAGAAACTGTTTTGAATTTATCGTGTGCTGGTTGGGGATGGGTTTTTAAGGCATTTCCAATACTGTGAAGAAGAAGACAGCAAGCTATCTGACAAGAACAGAAGCGGAAAGGATTAAAAAATCGCCCAAAACGCATACGAAAACGAATACATTAAGCCAAGAATACTTTTTGTAGAAATTCAAAACAGTTTTTGTTAAGTTTGCGCCCGATTTCATATGAATGAAGTCGGGCGTTTTTAGTAATAATAGTATGAGTGCATTTCTTGTAAGATTATTAATCTTCATGCCGAAAGATTATTAATCTTCACGTTGTAAGATTAATAATCTTAGAAGCTGTTTTGAATTTATCGTGCGATGATTTGGGATGAGTTTTTGAGGCATTTTCGCTTCTGTGATGAGGAAGATAGCGGGCTATCTGACGAAGAACAGGAGC
>NZ_NFJA01000096.1:0-13460 GCF_002159615.1 Bacteroides sp. An279 | reverse complement strand
GCTCCTGTTCTTCGTCAGATAGCCCGCTATCTTCCTCATCACAGAAGCAAAAATGCCTCAAAAACTCATCCCAAATCATCGCACGATAAATTCAAAACAGCTTCTAAAATGAATATCCGCAAAATGCCAGCAGATAAAAGAAATTAGAAGGAGTTATGCCTTCGGCAGGAGTTAAAGGACAATAGTATTGGCTTCTAACTCCTTTTAACTCACTCAAATAACTCCTTCTAACTCCTTATTGGTAAAATACGAACATTCATAAAAAACCGCCCATCAATTCGTTGCGGTTTTTCCCGATGCAATGAACTTGCCGGGCGTCATGCCGAACTGTTTCTGAAAGCACTTACTGAAATACGATGGATTGCTGAAACCTACCATGTAACTCACTTCGCTGATGTGGTATTTGTTTTCTTGCAACAACAATGCCGCCTTTTTCAGTCGTACCAATTGAATCATCTCATTGGGTGTAACGTTTGCCAGCGCTTTTATTTTCGCGAACAAGCCCGAACGGCTGATGCCTAACTTTTCGGCAAGAAAATCGACCGACAAATCGGGGTTGTCGAAATTGTTTTCTATCAGTTGGTTCATCCTGGTCAGAAACTCTTCGTCTGCCTGGTTGCCCGCTATCGTGCTGATGGGCACTACCGGCATCTGCGAGAATTTCTGCTGTAATTGGCTGCGCAAGTCCATCAGGTTTTTCACGCAGGCTTCCAGGTATTGCATGGAAAACGGTTTCTCGATATACGCGTCCGCGCCGCAATTCATGCCTGCAATCTTCGAAGCGTTATCGGTTTTTGCCGTCAGCAGGATAAAAGGAATGTGACTGGTCAGCCGGTCTTCACGCACCCGGCGGCACAATTCGATACCATCCACGTTGGGCATCATCCAGTCGCTGATGATAAGCGAAACTTCTTGTTCTTTCAGTCGTTGTAATGCTTCTGCGCCATCGGCTGCGGTAATCACTACATAAGCGGTGCCGAAGCTGTCTGCCAAAAAACTTGACATGTCTTCGTTGTCTTCCGCTATCAAGACGACAGGCAGCTTCTTATTCGCCAAACCGGCAGGCTGCGCCTGCAGAATGCCTTCGGGCACTTCCGGGACTTCTCCGGCAGTTTCTATGGAGTCGGTTTTCTCTTGCCGCACCGGCAGTGTAACACGGAAAGACGAACCTTTGTTTTCTTCCGACAGTACATCGATGCGTCCGTGGTGGGCTTCCACGATGCCCTTTACGATGCTCAGCCCGATGCCCGTGCCCGGCTTGTTGTCGTGCGCCTGGTAGAAGGGACGGAAGATGTGTTGCAGTTCTTTGGGATTCATGCCTTTCCCGTTGTCGGTTACGGTCAGGGTAAACGTATGCTTTTGCGCGGCAAATTCCATCTTCACCTGGTCGCGGGTGTACTTGTTGGCGTTGGTCATCAGGTTGCTCAGCACTTTGGTGACCGCCTCGCGGTCTACATCGGCACGGAAGTCTTCGGGCGGATAGACCTCTGTCAGCGTAATGCCCCGTTGTTCCAGCGAAGGCTGGAAGCGCTCACACACGGCTTGCATCAGTTCTTTGATGTTCTGCGGCGCAAAACGCATTTTCATTTCGTTTTGTTCCACTTTGCGGAAATCCAGCAACTGATTTACCAGATAGAGTAAACGCTGGCTATTACGATCGATGATATTCAAGTCGTTGCGCACTTCCGATGGCAGATTTTGCGTAGACTGCATCACCTTTTCCAACGGTCCGATGATGAGCGACACAGGCGTACGGATTTCGTGTGCAATCATGGTGAAAAATGAAATCTTGGCTTCGTGCATTTCTTTTTCCTTCCGCACATTCAGTTCATCAATTGCCTGCGCATGTCTTTTTTCGCCGCGGCGTACGATGTAGCGTATCAATACGGCCAGCGCGAGCACGGACAGGACGATGTAGGCAGCCTTGAACGGGATAGACAGGTAAAAAGGAGGATGGATGACAATACGCAAAGCGGTGCCTTCTTCGTTCCACACCTTGTCATTATTCGAAGCTTTCACCCGAAACGTATAAGTCCCTGCAGGAAGGTTGGTGTACGTGGCATTGTGCTGTGACCCGACGTAGTTCCAGTCTTTATCAAAGCCTTCCAACATGTAGGCATACTGGTTTTTCTCTGGAGTGCAATAACTCAATGCCGCGTATTTCAAGGTGATGACATTATCGGTGTACGGCAGATGCAGTTCTTCTAATTCGCCGATAGCAGCGGGTAGTATGCCTCCGTTTTCGGTAGCGATAGGTTTGTTGAATATTTCCAGTCCGGTCAGCACTACGGCAGGAGCTTGTATGTTCGATTTCAGGCGGTGCGGATGAAAACGGTTGAACCCGTTGATGCTCCCGATATAAATTTCACCGCTTTTCGACATTTGCACTGAAGCGGGCAGGAAGGATTCGTTCTGCAGCCCATCGCTGCGGGTAAACACTTGTGTCCGTCCGTTTTCCGGATGATATTTTACCAGTCCTTTCGCCGTCGTGAGCCACAAATGCTCGTCACTTTCCGCTATAGCGTTGATGCATTCGTTCGGAATGCGCAAAACTTGTCTGCCGAACCGGTCTTCTTTCTCCTGATACAGGCAAAGCCCTTCGCCCGTGGCTGCCCATAGCCTGTCTTTCCGGTCGATGTACAACTGATTGACAATCTGGCTGGCAATGCCTTCCGCCTTGCCGTAAGCCTTCCATTCTTTTTGTTCCGGCTGGTAGCGGTACAGCCCGTCACCCTGTGTGGCAATCCACAGGTAACCTTTCGCGTCTTCTTTCATATCGATTACGGTGGCTTTTACCTGTTCGATGCGTATCAGCCTGTCCTTGGGGCGGTCGTAGCGACATACCGAAGTCATGGAGCCGGTCCATATCTGCCCCCTTCTGTCCTTGAATACGGTATAGATGCTCATTCCTTCCGGTTCCTGATCCTGATAGTCTTTTATCGTTCCGGTTTTCCGGTTCAGGAGACGGATGTTTTTCCCGTACGTGCCTATCCACAGGTTATCGCCATCTATACATAACGCGTGTACGTTGTCGTTGGCAAACGCCGTTCTGCCAGGAAAGTCTTCAAACCTGCGGCGGATGGGGTCGAAACGACTTAATCCTCCATCGTCCGAGGCCACCCATACCTTACCGTCCTCGTCTTCGCAAAAGCGACTGATGATGGTGCCTGTGAACAGACCATTCCCATTTGCGTCCGAATACCCTTCAAACTGTCCGCTGTAAGGCGGCAAGTAATTGATGCCGTTATAGAAGGTGCCTATCCAGATACCTCCCTCCCGGTCTTTCAGGATAGGATAGATAAACCGGTCGGAAAGCGCTTTGGTTTCTTCGCCATAATAAGCATACACCGCACTGCACCCGGTAATCCGATCAATCAGTGCCAGACCGTTATCCGATCCTGCCAATAATACATTGGACGAGTATTCGCCGATGGCATGGATGTGCGAAATGCCTTTGTCGCCATGCGGTTCCATATAACGTTCCACCGCTCCCGTCTGTGGATTGATTTTCCATATACCCTCTGTCCACGTACCTGCCCAGAGGTTTCCTACTGCATCTTCCCACATAGCCATTGAATAGAACGAGTCGGGATTGTCTTGCAACGGAAAGGCGGTAAATTGATTCTTCTGCTTATCGAACCTGTACAGCCTTGCCCAAGTAGATGCCCACAGTTCTCCCTTTTTGTCGCACAACAGGTAGAAAATGTTTCCGTCATCCTCCCGCATGGGGTAATGAGCCAGTTGTTTTCCGTTGGCATACCGGAAAACCCCTTGCGAACGGGTAGCTATCCAGACGTTACCTTGTGGGTCGCAGACGATTTTAGTAACCCAACTCCGGATGGGGCTAAGGCTATCTGCCGCCACCGGACGGAAAGGAATGATTCGCTCCGGCTTCCGCTCGAAAATATATACGCCACAATCGGTGCCCAACCACAGACTGTCTCCCCTCTCGCAAAGACAAGAAATGGTATTAGTAAGAAATTCTGGTGAAGAAGAGCTTTCTTTCTGATAAAACGTAAACTCGATTCCATCGAAACGATTCAGTCCGTTGTCTGTACCTATCCAGATGTATCCTTCGGCATCCTGTAAAATATCGTAAACAGTATTCGATGACATTCCGTTTTCTATGTTGTAGTGTCTGAACTGGAACAGGGAAGGCAGTGCATCGGCAGCCGCTCCGAATAAACAGACATTGCATAACATCCACAGACAGAATAGTTTCTTTATATTCATGGAATTAATGATTTTCGAATAACGGCGCAATTTACGGAAAATAATTTAAAAGAATGTCATCTGTCTTGATTTTTATTTTTTGGGATTATTTGTTCATTTCATTTCAGATACACCGTGATTTTTCCGCTCAGCTGGAGGAGAGAGATTTCACACATTTTGGTGTCATACTCGGCAGAGAGGATGCGTTCTTCGGCATCGAGCAGGCTTTGTTGTGCCTCACGCATTTCGATACCGGACAGATTTCCCAAGAGATAACGCTCTTTGGCTATCTCGTGGTTCTCTTTGGCGGCTATCAGGTTCTGGCGTTCCAGATGCAGCAGGCGGAGGTTGTTACGGTATGCCTGCCACAGGTTGCTCAAGTCGGCACGCAAGGCTTGCTCTACCTGCTCGCGTTCCAGCTGGGCGTTGCGGATGGCAAGGCTGGCATTGCGCTTTTCGCGCCGGCGGTTTCCGTCGAAGATATTGAAACCGATGGTGATGCCTCCGCTAAATCCCCAATTGTTGCGCTGGCGCGTGGCGTTCACATCGTATTTATTAAAGGTATAGCCATATCCCGCATTCAGGCGCAGGTAGGGATAGTTGCGCGAGAGGACTTTCTTGTAGTCCAATTGAGCCAAGACGGTATTTTGGTCGGCATGCAAGAGATTGGCATTGGTGCTTAACGTGGCATTCCAAAGCTCGTCGAAATCAAGGATGCGGTTCAGGTCGATGACCGAATCACGCACCCGGATGGGACGGTCTACATCCTTATTCGCCATCAGTTCGTTCAAGTTGATGCGCGAGGTGTGCACCAGTTCCTGCTGCTTCATGTACTGGGCACTGTCGGCATTGAAGTCTACCGTTGCCTGTTGGAAATCGAGGCGCGAGAAATTACCGATGTGGTACCGCTCTTCTACAATGCGCAAACGTTCCTTCGAGAGCGAAACGGCATAGCGGAAGTTCTTCAGGCGGATTTCCTGCTGGATGTAGTTGTAATACTCGGCGGTGAGCGTAGCGATGAAATCCTCAATCGCAATCCGGGTATTGGTAGCTCCCTGACGTTCCAGTTCCTGCAATTGCTTGTAAGTGGTAGAGATATTAAAGCCGTCGAAGATAGTCCAGTTCAAGTCGATGCCTGCATCGAGGGTATGGTCGAGCACATTGCGTTCGGCTACCGTACTCCCGTCGGCACGCAATTTCGAATCGGAACTGTTCAAGTCGCCGGTATATCCTGCGGTAAAATCTACCGTAGGCAGATAACCCGCATTGCCCAACGTGGCGTTGTTCTTGCTGATTTGCTCTTCGTTGCGCGAGATGCGGAGCGAATAGTTGTTCAGCAATCCTTCTTCCAGGCATTGCTTCAAGGTATATTCATATTGTGCCTGAAGGGGAAAAGCGGCAAAAACGGCTATTATCAAGATAAGAATCTGCTTCATACGTTCTTGGTTTTGTTTCGGTTAGTGGATATGTACGAATAAATGGCGGGCACGATGAACATGGTTAGGAATGTCGATACCAGCATACCCCCCACTACTGCCGTTCCCATAGCAATGCGCTGGTTGGCACCTTCGCCCGTGGCAAACGCCAAAGGAATAAGTCCCAATACCGTAGCCGCACTGGTCATCAGGATGGGGCGCAGGCGCTGGAGGGCAGCATCGCGGATGGCTTGCATCTTGTCCTCGCCTGCCTCCTGTTTCTGGTTGGCAAACTCCACAATCAGAATGCCGTTCTTCGCCACCAGTCCGATGAGCATGATGATGCCAATCTGGCTGAAGATGTTCATCGTGATATCTCCGAAATACATGAATATCAGTGCACCGGCAATGGCAAGGGGCACGGTAAGCATGATGATGAGCGGGTCTTTAAAGCTTTCGAACTGCGCTGCGAGGATGAGGTAAATCAACGCCAACGCCAGGATGAAGGCAAACATCAGGCTCGACGAGCTTTCCCGATAGTCTTTCGAGTCGCCCGAAAGTGCCGTACGGAAGGTTTCATCCAAGGTTTCGGCGGCTATCTTATCCATCTCGTCCAATCCCTGGCCGATGGTCTTTCCTTCGGCAAGACCCGCCGATACCGTAGCGGAGATAAAACGGTTGTAGTGATAAAGTTTGGGCGGGGTGATTGACTCGACAAATTCCACAAGATTGTCCAGCTGAATCATTTCGCCTTTATCGCTCCGGATATAGATGGAGCGGATATTGGCAGGCTGGTTGCGCTGCTGGCGGTTGATTTGCCCCAATATCTCGTATTGCTTGCCGTTCATGTAGAAATACCCCATGCGCTGGCCGCTCAATCCGTACTGGAGGGTTTCGGCAATATCGCGCACGCTCACACCCATCGTTCCTGCCTTGTCGCGGTTGATGTTGACCTGCATTTCGGGGCTGCTGAACTTCAGGTCGACATCCGCCATCTGGAAAGTCGGGTTATCATACACCTTATTTAAGAAAGCAGGCAATACTTTTTCCAGCTTGTCGATGCTTACCGCCTGAAGCACGTATTGCACGGGCATGCTGCTCCGCCGTCCGCCGAAAGAAGACTGCTGCTGGACAAAGGCGCGTGCCTTAGTCTTGGTCTTGATGGCTTGCGAAAGCTGCTCCGCCACCTCCATCTGACTGTAGTCGCGTTCGTTGATGTCCTTCAGCGTAATCTGGATGTTTCCGCTTCCGCTCGATACCCGGGCTGTGACCGCCTCGGCATCGGGTATGAGGGAATCCACCAGCAGGTTGATGTCTTCAGTATAGTCTCGGATATATTCGTAGCTCGCCCCCTCGGCGCCACGGGTGTTAATTGTGATTTTCGAACGGTCTTCCAGAGGTGCCATTTCTGCCGGAATATGCGTCCAAAGTACACCGATAAGCACCAATGTGACTGCAGTGAAAATAATAGCCCAATACCTGCGCTTCAAGAATGCGCTCAACCCACGGGCATACCAGTAGTTCATGCCTTCGAAGAATGGTTCGGTCTTGCGGTAGAACCAGCTTTGTCTTTCGCGTTTCTTCAAGAGTTTGGTGGCAAGCATCGGCGTAAAAGTGAGGGCGGCAAAGGCAGAGATGAGCACCGAACCAGCCACCACAAAGCTGAACTCGCGGAACAACCTGCCGCTGGTGCCTTCCATGAACACAATGGGGAGGAACACCGCTACCAGCGTGATGGTGGTAGACACTACGGCAAAGAAGATTTCTTTTGCCCCCTCGATGCCTGCCTCAAAAGGCTCCATACCCCGTTCGATACGGATGTAAATGTTTTCGGTCATCACGATGGCATCGTCTACCACCAGTCCTACCGAAAGCACCACCGCCAGCATGGTCAATACATTGATGGAGAACCCCGCCACGTACATGATAAAGAAGGCACCGATGAGCGAGACCGGAATCACGATAATCGGTATCAGCGTGACGCGCCAGTCGCGCAAGAACAGGAAGATGATGACGATAACCAAGAAGAAAGCCTCGTAAACGGTACTCTCCACTTCGGCAATGGAGGCACGGATAAAGCGGGTATTGTCGAATCCATACGTGTAAGACACATCGTCGGGAAGGTCTTTTTCCATCTGTTCCATACGTTCGTACACGGCATCGGCTATCTCGATATGGTTGGCTCCGGGCTGAGGGATGACCACCACGCCCACCATCGGCACACCGTTCATCTTCATGTAACTCTTTATGTCGGCAGCACCCAGTTCGGCATACCCGATATCGCTCAGTCGGATGACTTGTCCGCCTACCTCCTTAATTACGACATTGTTGAACTCGTCGGCGGTATGCATTTGTCCCATGGTGCGCAAGGTCAGTTCTACGGTATTTCCTTCGATGCTTCCCGAGGGAAGTTCTACGTTCTCGTTGTCCATCGCATTCTTCACGTCAACTGGAGTCACACCATAGCCTGCCATCTTTACGGGGTCGAGCCACAAGCGCATCGAATAGCGTTTTTCGCCCCATATCGACACGCTGCTCACATCGGATATGGTCTGAAGCTGCTCTTTTACGGTCAGGTCGGCTATCTCGCTCAATTCTAAAAGCGAACGGTTATTGCTCTGGATAGCCACCATCAGGATGGGGCTGGCATCGGCATCGGCTTTCGATACCGTAGGCGGGTCGCAATCGCGAGGCAAGTAACGTTGGGCACGCGAAACCTTGTCGCGTACATCGTTTGCCGCCGTTTCCAAATCGACCGATAATTCAAACTCCACGGTGATGCGGCTTTGACCCGTCTGGCTCACACTGGAAAGCGAACGGATGCCGGGGATACCGTTGATGTTCTGTTCCAAAGGCTCGGTTATCTGGTTCTCGATGACATCGGCATTGGCTCCCGAATAACTGCACGTTACGGATATGATGGGATTGTCCACCGAGGGGTATTCGCGTACACCCAAGGTCGTATAGCCTATCAATCCGAAAAGCAAGATAATGATGGTGAGCACGGTGGCAAGCACCGGCCTGCGGATACTGAGTTCGGAAATATTCATAAGGCAGGCACGGTTTTAGTTGATATTATCCAATTTTACAGGCATTCCCGTGCGGAGCTGCAAGGTTCCGGAAGTCAGGATGGTATCTCCAGCCGCTAACCCACGGAGTATCTGCACTTCGGCTTCGGTACGGATGCCTATCTCCACATCGACAGGCATGGCGATTCCCGAGCGGTATACGAAGACCTTGTTCTGCCCCATTTCGGGCACGATGGCTTCGGAAGGGATGGCGATGGCATCCTGTATCTCGCCTTGGCGCAATTCGACATCGGCATAGCGTCCGGGAAGCAGTTCAGCACGGGTATTCGGGTAAATCGCACGTACGGTCAGGGCATGCGTCTCGGGGTCAATGCTCGACTCCAGGGCATATACTTCCGCTTCGAAGGCATCCAGATGCCCCTCTACCTTAAATGATAGCTTCGTACCTTTCCGTATCTTACGTGCATAACGTTCGGGGACGGCAAATTCCACCTTAATCGGTTTTATCTTGGTAAGTTTGGCAATGACGGTTGTAGGCGAAGCGTAGGCACCCATACTGACCTGCCGCAAGCCTATCACTCCATCAAAAGGAGCACGAAGCTCGGTCATGTCAATCGTGGCACGTACGTTTTCGATATCGGCATGAAGGGTGGCAAGCTCGGTTTTCACCTGTTCGTAAGCCTCCTTACTTACAGCATCGCGCTGGAGCAAGGCGTTCTGGCGGAACACGCGGTCTTCGGCAAGCGGCATCTGCGCTTCCAGTCTTTGCAGCTGTGCCTGAAGCTGGCTGTCGTTTACCTTGGCAAGCAATTGCCCCTGGCTCACCATTGTCCCTTCCTGAAAATTGATGTCAACGATTTTTCCTGATGTTTCGAACGAGAGGTCCACTTCCTCATCGGGTATAAGCTTGCCGCTTACAAATAATTTATCGGTCAGTACGTGGGGGCGCACCACCTGCGCGTTCACGTTCAAGATTTGCTTTTTCTCGGCAGGCATTTTCCTGTCCGCCTCATTGAGTTCGGTATTCTCTCGCGGTGTAAACGAATAAATGCCCAATCCGGTCAATCCGGCTATTATCGCCACGATAATCCCCCATTTAATCCATTTGTTCATGTGCCTTTCATGCAAATTTTGGTTTCTACTAATGCTTATGTGATGACAAAAGTAAGAAAACGTTTAAACAAAAACCACTTTTTTTAAAAATATTCACAAAACAAGATGCGATTTGTTCCCTTGTCACGCTAGTGTTCATACTGATTTGCAGTCCGAACAAAGCCTCCAAAACAAAGCCCAAAATACATCTCTCGACAAGCGTCCAAAATGGACGTTTTATGTTTTATATCATAAAATGTAACATACGTGATAAAATATGTAACAAACAAAGAGTCGGATGTATCATAGAGAAAAGTTTTTGAAGCATTTGTGAATACGAAATAGCTAAACTTTCCATATATTTGCATAGGACCAAAACCAATCAAGTATTAATTATGATGAAAACAAATAGGTTGAATATTAAGTTAGGGTTAGTTTTATTACTTTGTCTTTGCTTCGCCGCGATTGGCGAAGCAAAGATCTCTTTGCCTTACTTAATAAACGACGGCATGGTATTGCAACATGGAAAAGCAGTACCTATATGGGGAACCGCTGATGCAGGCGAAAGTGTTACCCTCAAGTTTGCAGGAAAAGAGTATCAAACCACTGCCGGTCCGGATGGAAACTGGAAGATCATGCTTCCTGCCATGAAGGCGGGAGGCCCGTATGACATGCTGATAAACGACATTACCTTACATAATATATTAATAGGTGATGTATTCCTCTGTTCGGGACAATCGAATATGGAGCTGACCGTAGCACGTGTAATGGACATGTTTGCCGATGAAATAAATGCTTACGAAAACACAAACATCCATTATCTGAAGGTTCCATATTGCTACGATTTCAATGAGCCGCAAAAAGACATCAAAAAAGCCGAGTGGCAACCGTTGGACAAAACGCATGTCATGGGATATTCGGCTTTGTGCTATTTCTTTGCCAAGCAACTTTACGAAAAAACAAAGGTACCCGTAGGTATCATCAACTCAAGCTGGGGAGGAACTCCCATCGAAGCCTGGATCAGCGAAGAAGGTTTGCAAGACTTCCCTGTCTACACACACCAAAAAGCAGTATATGAATCGAAAGAACTGATAAACAACATCCAACAGATAGAACAAGCCCGTGGACGTGCCTGGCAAATCGAACTTTACAAAACCGATAAAGGCACTCATGCACAAACTCCGTGGTATGCCGAAAATTACGATGATTCGGCATGGCAAACCGTTGACATGTTTTCACCTCAATGGGCTACCAACGGATGGCGCCCGATAAACGGTGTACACTGGTTCCGTCAGCAGATTGACCTGCCTGCCTCGTGGAACGGAAAAGAAGCTACGTTGCGCCTGGGATGCATTGTGGATGCAGACTCGGTATATGTCAATGGAAAATTCGTAGGAAGCGTTGCCTACCAATATCCTCCACGTATTTACAACATCCCGAAAGGACTTCTGAAAACAGGCAAAAACCAAATAACCATACGCCTGGTGAGCAACGGAGGACTCCCTTCTTTCGTAAAAGACAAACCATATAAGCTGATTTGCGGGACAGAAGAGACCAACCTCTCACAACAATGGAAACACCGCATAGGAACAGAAATGCCTCAGGCTCCTTCGTCTACAGCTTTTCAGAATATGCCCATCGGACTCTATAATGGCATGATTGCCCCTCTGAGAAATTATGTGTTCAAAGGCACTGTATGGTATCAGGGCGAATCAAACACAGGTAAATGGAAAGAATATGCCAGCCTGCTGAAATCGTTGATGAAAGACTGGCGGAAAACCTTCGGAATGCCTGAAATGCCTTTCTACATCATGGAACTTGCCGATTTCATGGCTCCCGACAATCCGGGCAGAAAAGGATGGGCAGCTTTGCAGGCACAACAGGCGAAAGCCGCAGAAGAAGACCCGCACGCCACCCTGATTCCCAATAAAGATACAGGCGAGTGGAATGACATCCATCCGTTGGACAAGAAAACAGGAGGCAAACGACTGGTAGAAGCCGTTACCCAAAGTTTTTAAACCTACCTCACAAAATAAAAGGGAATTGCCCCAAAAACATAAATAAAACCAAGAACCAATTAAAGAATTAAATACATACCATGAACGCACTACAGAATCAAAAAGTCTCCATGGCCGAAAAAATCGGTTACGGATTGGGAGACTGCTCTGCGAACCTTGTGTTCCAGATGATGATGATTTATCAAACAAAGTTTTATACCGACGTATTCGGACTGGAAGGAGCCATTGCCGGAACTGTTATGTTGGTAGCACGCATTGTAGACGCTTTTGTAGACCCTACCGTAGGCATTCTTTCCGACCGTACGCAGACACGTTGGGGAAAATACCGCCCCTGGGTATTGTGGACAGCCATACCTTTTATGGTATTCTATATTCTGGCATTCTACAATCCCGGCATTGAAGACAAAGGGCTGGTGGCATTGTATGCAACCATCTCCTATACGTTATTGATGACGATGTATTCATTCAATAACACCCCCTACTCTTCACTGGGCGGCGTCATGTCGGGCGACATCAAAGAACGTACCAGCATCACTTCCGTACGTTTCATATTCTCAACTATCGGACAGTTTGTGGTTCAAGGACTAACATTGCCCCTGGTCGGCAAATTCTCGGAAGACGGCGATAAAGGACATGGATGGCTATGCACGATTTCCTTATTTGCTGTAGTGGGATTCATCTTCCTTGCCATAGCTGCCTTCTCGGCAAAAGAACGCATTACCCCACCGGCCAATCAAAAGACCAATTTACGCGAAGATATCAAGGATATTTTCGGAAGCATACCTTGGCGTGCAATGTTCGTGTTGACTCTATTTGTCTTCATCACCCTAGCCATGTGGGGAAGCGCTATGAACTACTATTTCGAGCATTACGTCGATGCGGGAGCCCTCTATAACTTCCTCGACCGCATGGGACTGGTATCTGCCGAAGCACAGGATTCAATAGGTTATCATATATTAAATGCATTCGGGCTGATAGTGAGCTCCCCTGACAAAGCCTACGAAGTAGGTTTCGGTGTATTCAACATGCTGGGAGCATTGGTACAATTTTTCGGTGTAATCATTCTTTCCAACTTCCTTGCCAACCGCTTCGGAAAGAAAAATACATTCATTGTATGTCTGACACTGACCGCCATCTTCACGGCAATGTTCTACTTCCCGGCGAAAGAGAACATTGAATTGATGTTCTTCCTGAATTTCTTGAAGAGTCTGGCATACGCCCCCACCGTACCTCTGCTTTGGGCAATGATTGCCGATGTAGCCGACCATTCGGAATACATCCATTACCGCCGTGCCACGGGGTTCACTTTCGCCGGAGTGGTATTTGCCTTAAAAGCCGGCCTGGGTGTAGGAGGTGCCATCCTTGGCTTCCTGCTTTCTGGCTTTGGCTATGTATCGGGAGTCGGAGCTGTACAAAGCGAATCGGCTATCCACGGAATCATTCTCTCGTCCAGCCTGATTCCTGCAGCCACGTTCTTTGTGGGAGTAATTGCCTTGTGCTTCTATCCTATCACCAAACAATATAACGAAAAAATGCAGGCAGAACTCGCCGAACGGAGAAGCAAACAAAATTAAATGACAAAGTATCAGAAGCTGTTTTGAATTTATCGTGCGATGATTTGGGATGAGTTTTTGAGGCATTTTCGCTTCTGTGATGAGGAAGATAGCGGGCTATCTGACGAAGAACAGGAGCGA
>NZ_NFJA01000095.1:0-14198 GCF_002159615.1 Bacteroides sp. An279 | reverse complement strand
TGATGAGGAAGATAGCGGGCTATCTGACGAAGAACAGAAGCGGAAAGGACCAAAAAATCGCCCAAAGCACACACGAAAACGGATACATCAAGACGAGAAAAACTTTTTGGAGAAATTCAAAACAGTTTCTTAGTTTACTTCGTAAATCGAAAAACAGTAATTATACATTCTCTGCGGTGAAAACATCACTTGCGGAAAGGCGGCTTCACGACTTGTGCTTTCAGCTTCCGCCCGCGGTTGTCCAGATAGATTTCCGTACCGGGTTTCGAGAAAGCGGTTTGTACATAGCCCAAACCGATACCTATCTTGCGAGTAGGCGACATGGTGCCCGAAGTGACATGTCCGATTTCATTTCCATCGGCATCCGCCAACTTATAGCCGTGGCGTGGGATGCCGCGGTCTACCATCTCAAAACCTACCAGCTTGCGGGCAACACCTTCGGCTTTCTGCTTTTCGAGTGCTGCACGATTGGGGAAATCCTTGCCTTCTACAAACTTTGTAATCCACCCCAGTCCGGCTTCGAGGGGCGATGTGGTATCATCGATGTCATTGCCGTACAGGCAGAAACCCATCTCTAAGCGCAACGTGTCGCGTGCGCCCAATCCGGCAGGCTTGATGCCGAACTCGGCTCCAGCTTCGAAGATAGCGTCCCAAATGTGTATCGCATCTTGCGGATAGAAATAAAGTTCGAAGCCTCCGGCTCCGGTATAGCCAGTATTCGAGAGAATCACTTGCGGTACTCCGGCAAAATCGCCCACACAGAAATGATAATAGGGTATCTCTGCCAGATTTACCGAGGTCAGTTTCTGCAACACAGACAAAGCTTTCGGTCCCTGTATGGCAAGTTGTGCCATACGGTCGGAAGCGTTTTCCAGTTCAGCACCGGCACGGTTGTGCGATACACACCAGTCCCAGTCTTTCCCGATGTTGGCGGCATTTACCACCAGCATATACTTTTCCGGCTCATAGCAATACACCAGCAAGTCATCGACGATCCCCCCGGTTTCATTGGGAAAGCACGTATATTGTACCTTACCCGGCGTGAGCACAGCCGCATTGTTCGAAGTAATATCTTGGATAAACTGGAGCGCATAAGGACCTTTCACCCAAAATTCGCCCATGTGTGAGACGTCGAACACGCCCACGGCGTTGCACACCGTAAGATGTTCGTCAATGATTCCAGAATATTCGATAGGCATATTGTAGCCCGCAAATTCGTGCATCTTTGCGCCAAGCGCGATGTGTTTCTCTGTAAATGGAGTTGTTTTCATCTGTTTTTCATGTTAAGGTTTATTATTAAGGTCATCACCACAGATTAACCGATTTTTTTTATCAACAAATCAGGAGTTAAACATAGTTATACTCCTGATTCGCATAATTAACAAAATCAATACCGCCTGGCGGTAAGCTCGGCAATCTTCACTACCACCTTCATGGCTTTCTCTATAGACTGTATGGGCACAAACTCGTAACGCCCGTGGAAGTTCAAGCCGCCGGCAAAGAGGTTTGGACAGGGCAGGCCTTTAAACGAGAGCTGGGCACCATCCGTACCTCCGCGGATAGCTTTCACTTTCGGCTCCACACCTGCCTCCTGCATGGCAGCAAAAGCGATATCAATGATGTGCATCAGCGGCTCTACCTGCTGGCGCATGTTGTAGTATTGGTCTTTCACCTCTACCATTACCGTACCCGCTCCGTATTTTTCGTTCAGCTTGTCGGCACACACTTTCATCAGCGCCTTGCGTGCCTCAAATTTCACACGGTCATGATCGCGGATAATGTACGAAACCGTAGTATGTTCCACCTCTCCTTCCATACCTATCAGGTGGAAGAAACCTTCGTAACCTTCGGTCGTGGCAGGAGTTTCGGCATCAGGGAGCAAGGACACGAACTCGTTTGCTACCAGCAACGAATTGACCATCTTGCCTTTGGCATATCCAGGATGCACGTTCAGACCTTTTACCTGCACCTTTGCCGAAGCCGCATTGAAATTCTCAAACTCCAGCTCGCCCACTTCGCCTCCGTCCATCGTGTATGCCCATTTGCATCCGAACTTCTCCACATCGAACTTGTGCGCTCCCAGTCCGATTTCCTCGTCAGGATTGAAACCGATGCGGATTTTTCCATGCTTGATTTCGGGATGTTCCTTCAGATAAGCCATTGCCCCTACGATTTCGGCAATGCCTGCCTTATCATCGGCTCCCAGCAGGGTTCGCCCGTCAGTCACTATCAAGTCCTCGCCTATATGGTCGAGCAATTCGGGAAACTGTCCGGGTGACAACACGATACCTTCTTCCTCACACAAGGGTATATCCTGACCTTGGTAATCGGCCACAATGCGCGGACGTACATCCGCACCCGACATATCGGGACTGGTATCCATGTGAGCGATGAAACCAATGGTAGGGATATCACGGTCCACATTAGCCGGAAGGGTAGCAAAAAGGTAACCGTTCTCGTCGAGTGAGATTTCCTCCAGCCCTAATGCTTCCAATTCCGATTGCAAATATTTGGCGAACACCATCTGTCCGGGAGTGCTGGGTGTCACACCGGCATTCTCGTCCGACTGAGTGTCGAAAGAAACGTACTTCAAAAAACGTTCTATTACTGTCATAATCTTTTAAGTTAAATTTTTAGCAATGATTAGTGATGTAAAAGTAGAAAATAGCCGGCATACCGCCAAACATACGAAGTTAAAAAGCTATACCGAGACCATTAAAAAGCCATACAAGACCACAAACTTAATTAAGTTCTTCTAATTTTAAGCCTCCAAGTGCCCAAGTTTTTATACCTTTGCGACTGATAACATTTTGAATATGAAAAAACTGATTACACTCTGCATCCTGTGCTTGACGGCATCGCTCGGCTTTGCCCAAGAGACGGACACCCTCCGGCTTCCTGCCGACACGCTTTCCCCGCCAATGACTCTGAGCAAGAAAGAACTGCACCGCCAGAAGGTAGCACGACGAAACTTCCATTACAATATATTGGGAGGACCCAGCTTCAGCCCCGACTTCGGATTTCTGGTAGGCGGAAGTGCACTGATGACGTTCCGCATGAATCCCAAAGACACTACCATGCGCCGCTCAGTACTCCCCTTTGCCATGGCATTCATCTTCAAAGGCGGACTGAATATCCAAGTAAAGCCCCAACTGTTTTTCAAGAACGACCGCTTCCGCATCTTCGGACAATTCACCTACAAAAACACGCAAGAGAACTTCTACGGCGTGGGCTATTCTACCAACAAAAATTACGAGCGGAGTGACAGTACCAGCCAATACCGCTACAGTGGTGTACAGATAAACCCCTGGTTTCTGTTCCGCATCAAGGAGACCGACTGGTTTATCGGTCCGCAAATCGACCTGAACTACGACAAGATAAGCAGTCCGGCAAAGCATCTGGCACACCAAGCAGATTACGTGCGCGCCGGAGGTACCGAATCGGGCTACAAAAACTTCAGCTCGGGCATCGGCTTCCTCGTCACCTACGACACGCGTGACATCCCTGCCAACCCTTACCGAGGGCTGTACTTCGACATCCGTGGACTGCTGTACCAGAAATGGCTGGGAAGTGACAACTATTTCTACCGCTTTGAGCTGGACTACCGCCAATACAAGTCGGTAGGCGAACGGAAAGTGCTCGCCTGGACGGTACAGACCAAGAACGTATTCGGCAACAACATTCCACTGAACAAATACGTGCTGAGCGGTACGCCGTTCGACCTGCGCGGATACTACATGGGGCAATACCGCGACAAGAGCGGCCACGTGGCACTGGTGGAATACCGCCAGATGTTCAACACCGACCGCAGCAACTGGCTGAAGCGCATCGTCCACCACTTGGGCTTCGTAGCCTGGGGAGGAGCCGGATTCATGGGTCCTAATCCGGTGAAGATAGAAGGCGTGTTGCCCAACGCCGGCTTGGGCCTGCGCATCGAAGTGCAGCCGCGCATGAACGTCCGCCTCGACTTCGGGCGCAACTTCATCAACCGCCAGAACCTGTTCTACTTCAACATGACAGAAGCGTTCTGATCCGTCGATAAGTAATCAATAATATACGACAAGCTCTGAAAACACAGATTTTCGCGGATTAACGCAGATTTGGCAGGTAATTATAGCCACTCGGAAATATGCAACTATATCCGTCCGTGTGTGCATATATATGCCCTCCGTATCCATTATAGTTGCATCACAACGGTAATGACAATGACAACAGACAATTGACAACTACTCCGGCTTAGAATAATGGTCAATTATCCATTGCCAATTGGTGAGAAAAGGGAAATCAGAAGCGACTCGAACCGTCGAAGCAATGCGTGCAGACCTTGCACTTAGGCAAGCCTATGGCGTTTATCAGCGTCTCCAGCGTATTGAATTTCAACGATGTGAGACCAAATCGCGCACGGATACGTTCTACCAGTTCATTGTACTCGGGTGAGCCGGTAGTGGCATAGCGGTCTAATTTCGCATTGCCGTCACCTTCTATCTCTTCGATAATGCGGCGAGTAATCAGTTCCATGTCGCTCTTCGACGAGGTAAAGGCGATGAACGGACAGCCGTAAATCAGCGGCGGGCAGGCGATACGCATGTGGATTTCCTTGGCACCATAGTCGTAGAGGATTTTCACGTTGTCGCGCAACTGGGTGCCACGCACGATGGAGTCATCGCAGAACAACACCCGTTTGCCTTGCAGCATGGCACGGTTGGGGATGAGTTTCATTTTTGCCACCAGCGAGCGCATCTCCTGATTACTGGGTGTGAAGCTGCGCGGCCAGGTAGGAGTGTACTTGGCAATGCCACGGTGATAAGGTACGCCTTTGCCCTCGGCATAGCCCAACGCCATGCCTACACCCGAATCGGGAATGCCGCAGGCGCAGTCCACTTCCGACTCATCGGTACGTCCCATCTCGTAACCGCTCTTGAAGCGCACTTCTTCTACGTTGCGCCCCTCGTAGCACGACACGGGGAAGCCATAATACACCCACAGGAAGGAGCATACCTGCATCTCCTCGTTGGGCTTGCGCAGCTGCTCTACGCCTCCGGCACGCACACGGACTATCTCGCCCGGTCCCACGTAGCCGGTTATCTCGAAATCAAGGTTGGGCAGGCTGCACGACTCACTGGTCACGGCATATGCGCCCTCTTTCTTTCCGATGATGATGGGCGTCCGTCCCAGCCGGTCACGGGCAGCGATGATACCATCCTCGGTAAGAAGCAGCATCGAGCACGAGCCTTTCACCTTGGCATATACGTTTTCGATGCCCTCGACGAAATTTTTTCCTTGCACGATGAGCAATGCTACCAGCTCGGTAGGGTTGGTTTTCCCCATACTCATTTCGGCAAAGTGCATATTGGCATCCAGCAATTCTTTCTCCAGTTCGGAGATATTATTGATTTTGGCGACCGTCACTATCGCAAACCGTCCCAGATGTGAATTAATCATAATGGGTTGTGGGTCGGTATCACTGATAACGCCGATACCCGATTTGCCCTTAAACTTTGATAACTCCGACTCGAATTTGGTACGGAAGTACGAATTGTCTATACTATGAATCGACCTTGCGAAACCCGATGTTTCATCGTAAGTAGCCATCCCTGCACGTTTGGTTCCCAAGTGCGAATTGTAATCCGTACCGTAAAACAAATCGGTCACACATTCAGCCATAGAGACTGTTCCGAAAAAACCACCCATTTTTGCTATGTTAAGTTGTTAAAATTGTAAAGTAAGTAAATCGCCTGCAAAATTACAGAAAAGTACCGAAAAAACAGCTGGCGGAAAGAGAATTTTCCTTCCAGCCAGCTTCTGTATGTTTAGCGGTCGAGCTCACGCAGCCATTTCTCCAGTTCACCGGTCCATTGGCGTTTGTAAAGGAAGCTGTCGCGGAATCCCCAGCCGTGTCCGCCGACGGGATAGGTGTGCAGGCTTGCCGAGACACCGTTTTTCACCAGTGCCGTATAATAGTTCACGCTGTTGGCTACGGGTACGGCACCGTCATCGCTGCTGTGCATGATGAATGCCTGAGGAGTTTCGGGTGTGACTTGCTGTTCGTTCGAGTACTTTTGTTCGAGTTCTTTTGAAGGATTCTTTCCTAACAGGTTGTCGTGAGAACCCATGTGGGTGTAAGCAGGATCCATCGTAATGACTGGATAGAACAGAATCTGGAAGTCGGGACGTGTCTCTGCGTCTGTAAAATGGGTTGCGGCGGTACTTGCCAGATGTCCGCCTGCCGAGGCGCCCATGATGCCCAGCTTTTGGATGTTCCATTCTTTTGCATGCTGGCGCATGATGCGGAGTGCCTGTTGGGCATCGCTCAGGGGGACTTCATTGTTTCCGTTAGGCATACGGTAGGTCAGTACGGCGTATGTAATGCCTTGGCTGTTGAACCAGTTTGCCATATCATGCCCTTCGTGGTTCATGGCGAGATGGCTGTATCCACCTCCCGGGCACATCACGATGGCAAGTCCGTTGCTTTCTTTAGCGGGATAGACTTCGATGGTCGGTTCTGCTACATAGAGCGGACCTTTTTCCACTTGGCTGGTCATGCCGTTGTCATTGGGCGCGCCGTTTTGCCATAACTTGATTTTGACTGGTTCCTGCGCCGCAAGCAGCGTAGAAACAAAGAGTAAACTCATTAATGCTAACTTTTTCATGGTGTTTTATTTTTTTATTAGGTGACTAGGTACTAGGGACTAGGTGACTAGGCTTTGAATAGTTTTGCTAATGGTATCTAAAACCTAGTACCTAGTACCTTGTCATCTAGTCAACTTTATTGATGTTCATACTCGCTTTTACTAAATATATAATAAGGAGTGCGTATGCAATGAGCGATACCACTTGGCTCATCGGGTTTTCCAGCCATGCCTCGTTCACCAAGTTAATACCTCCGAAACGCATCGCGGCGCTTATCACACCCATCAGTGCACCGCCGGCTATGAAGCCCGAAGCCAGTAAAGTGCCCTTTTCTCCACGCGCCGCATTGATCGCTTCGTCCTTGCTACGGGTGGTGACGTACCAGTTGATGGCACCGCCTACAATAAGCGGCAGGTTCAGCTCCAAGGGGATAAACATACCTAAGGCAAAGGCAAGTGCCGGGACTTTGAAATAAGTCAGCACCAATGCCAGTGCGGCACCGATGCCATAGAGCAGCCACGGAGCCGACACACCGTTCATCAGCGGGTCGATGACGGCAGCCATGGCATTGGCTTGCGGTGCGGCAAGTGCGCCCGAAGAGAATCCGTAGGTCTTGTTCAATATCATGATAACGCCGCCTACGGTAGCAGCCGATACCAGTGTGCCCAGGAATTTCCACGTCTGTTGCTTGGCGGGCGTGCTTCCCAGCCAATAGCCGATTTTCAGGTCGGTAATGAAGCCGCCTGCCATCGAGAGGGCGGTACATACCACGCCTCCCATAACCAATGCCGCAACCATGCCCGTAGCACCTTTCAGCCCTACGGCAACCATCACCACCGATGCCAAAATCAGGGTCATCAGTGTCATGCCCGATACGGGATTGGTACCCACGATGGCAATGGCATTGGCGGCTACCGTGGTGAACAGGAACGAGATGCCTGCCACAAGGATGATTGCTACAACGGTGTGCAGCAAATTGCCTTGCATCACATCGAAATAGAAGAACAACGCCACAAGGATAATGGTGACAATCGACCCGATGGCGATGATTTTCATCGACAAGTCTTTCTGTGTGCGCACCACGCCGGCATCTGCCTTCTTGCCTTTCATCTCTTTGGCGGCAAGCCCTACGGCACTCTTGATGATGCTCCACGAGCGCACGATGCCGATAATGCCCGCCATGGCGATGCCTCCGATGCCGATACTCTTGGCATATTCGGCGAAGATGGTTTCGGGCGACATCGAGCCTACGGTCTGCGTGATAGCCGGATTCCAGGCGTTCAATACCTGGTCGCCCCACAGCATTGCGATGCCCGGCACGATGATAATCCATACGGCGAGCGAGCCGGCGCAGATAATGGCGGCATATTTCAACCCTACGATATACCCCAGCCCCAAGACCGCTGCTCCGGTATTGATTTTAAGCACCAGCTTCGCCTTGTCGGCAATCGTTTCACCCCAGCCACACACGCGGGTAGTGAAGTTCTCGTTCCACCACCCGAAGGTAGCTACGATAAAGTCGTACAGACCGCCGATGAGTCCGGCAAAGAGCAACGGTTTCGCCTGGCTTCCTCCCTTTTCGCCCGAAATCAGCACCTGCGTGCTGGCGGTGGCTTCGGGAAAAGGATATTCGCCGTGCTTCTCGCTTACGAAATACTTGCGGAAAGGAATGAGAAACAGGATACCAAGGATACCTCCCAGCAAAGAGCTGATGAACATCTGGAAGAAGTCGACCGTCATTTCCGGATACTTGTCCTGAAGGATGTAAAGTGCCGGAAGGGTGAATATGGCTCCGGCTACGATAACGCCCGAACATGCTCCGATGGACTGGATGATGACGTTTTCGCCCAGTGCGCTTTTACGCTTGGCGGCTCCAGACACTCCCACGGCAATGATGGCGATGGGGATGGCGGCTTCGAATACCTGCCCCACTTTCAACCCCAAGTATGCCGCCGCTGCCGAGAAGAGTATTGCCATGGCAATGCCCCACGTCACCGACCAGGCATTTACTTCAGGATAATTCTTGTCGGGCGACATCAGGGGGTGGTATTGTTCGCCCGGTTTCAGTGGACGGAACGCGTTTTCGGGCAGTCCCGTCGGTTTTTCATCTGTTTCTTTCATGTTGTGTTATTATTTTTAGTTTCAATTTATCTTTTCGTGCCAGATAAAGCCTTATGCATCGTTCCCGGTGTAATGTAAACTGTCAGCTATTAATTATTAATTATTAATTGTTAATTATGCGAATCAGTAGTTAAACGTAGTTATGTTTCACAGGAGTTATCACTTCGTTCAGGAGTTACAGGCCAATAGTCTTACTTCTGAAACCGGCGCAAAAAGGTATTGGCATCTAACTTCCAGCCCGCCCTGCGGGCGATAACTACCTATAACTCCCTTTTAACTCCTGATTGGCATTATTAATTGTTAATTATTAATTATAACCTATCTTGCTATGTACTTCTCCATCCCTTCGGTGTAGTAGATGTCCGTCTTTCCGTCGTCTTTGCTATAGATAAAGTATGCGTCCAGCTCGGGATGGGCACGGCAGACGGCTTTGGCAGAATCCAGCCCCAATACCATGAAGGCGGTAGCGTAAGCATCTGCCTTGGCACAGTTGTCGGCGATGACCGTAGCCGAGAGGATGTTGTGCTGTATCGGGTAGCCTGTACGCGGGTCGATGGTATGGGCGTATTTCTTGCCGTCCTTGTAATAGAAGTTGCGGTAGTTGCCCGAAGTGGCAAGCCCTACGCCGCTCACCTGAAGTACGGTCTGCAGTTCCTGGTTCACTGCCAGCGAGTCGTCTATGGGCTTGTTGATGCCGATACGCCAGGGTTTCATCTGCGCGTTTTCGCCTTTCATCACCAGTTCTCCCCCGATGTCTACCATATAGTTGCGTATCCCTTTCCGGTCCAGCAGGCGTGCCACACAGTCTACACCGAAGCCTTTGGCAATGGCACTGCAGTCCAGCATCGTGCGCGGGTCGTTCTTGACAATCCTTCCGTTTTCCAGCTTCACCTTATCGTATCCGACGAATTGGCGCAAGCTGTCGATGGTAACCGAATCTACTTGCGATGCATTCTTGAACCCGAATCCCCAGGCATTCACCAGCGGAGCAACGGTAATGTCGAACGCGCCGTGTGTCTCTTCCGATACCTGCCGGGCAAGGCGGTACACATAGTCGAACAGGGAGTCGGTCTGCATATCCGTATTGTCGTTGATGCGCGTAATGACCGATGCCTTGTTGAAAGGCGAAAGCGAACGGTCTACCCGTTGCAGCTCGGCTTCTATCTCGGCTTTCAGGTTCTCTTTCGACTGGTAAGTGATTTTATACATCGTACCGAACACCAGCCCCTGGTCGGTCTGGTAAGGTGCCTGCTTGCGCAATATCCATACGGTGCCCACGACGAGCAGCAGCAGGAAAGGGATTTGCCATTTCAGTCCGTTTTTTTTCTTCATGTTTTCTATTGTTTTTATATCTGTTTAATAGGTGACGAGGTAACAAGTTGACGAGTTGACGAGGTTCTCAGATAGTTTTGCCAATGGTATCTAAAAACCTTGTCACCTGGTACCTTGTTAACTCGTTACCTGGAGAGCAAGTGTTCGCAAAGTATCTTTACGCCGATACCTATCAATACCAGCCCGCCGAACAATTCCATCCGCAAGTTGAAGCGTTTCCCGAAAAAGATGCCGATAAGGCTTCCTGCCAGCGAGAGGACGAACGAGGCAAGCCCGATGGCAACGAGCGGAAGAAGCAGGCTCTGTAGCTCCTTGAATCCGGTGAAGGCAAACGAGATGCCCACCGCCAGTGCATCAATGCTGGTAGCAATGGCAAGGGTGATGATGACCTTCAGCCGGGTAGGGTCGAAGCTGTGTTCTTCGCTGTCCTTGAAATGCTCGCGTATCATGCGGATGCCTAAAAAAGCGAGCAGCCCGAAGGCTACCCAATGGTCGTAAGCCTCGATGAGGTGGCTGAAATGGCTTGCCCCAAGCCAGCCCAGCAAAGGCATCAAAGCCTGGAAAAAGCCGAAAAAGAACGCCATCGTCAGAAACGTATTCCACCGGATGCGCCGTAATATGATGCCGCTGGTGACGGACACCGTGAAGCAATCGATGGCGAGGCTCACGGCAAGCAAAAGAATTGCGAATATACCCATTTGTGTCAGTTATTAGTTAGTTGACAAGGTGACAAGTTAACAAGGTGACGAGGTTTCAGATACTTTGGTTAACTATTCAAGACCTTGTCACCTTGTCTCCTTGTCACCTTGTTCCCTTAAAACGGAAGATTATAAATCAAGTTATACGTCAGGTTGAAGCTGCTGCTGGCGTTCTTGCCAAAGCCGGGCACGTACCAAGGGACCGAGTTCTCGTGATTATCGATGCTCATGCGCATCTTGTAGCGCACCGCCCATCCCATGTGGAAACGTTTGTAAATCCTTACCTTGATGCCTACCACACCTTCCAGCCAGCTTGCCTTGCTTTTCATGCCCGAATACGAAAAAGGCACCGTAGTCCCTCCATAATTGGGGTCAGTCATGTCAGGTCCGCTCACGTCGTAGGTGAACGAACTCATGCCGTAACGCAGGCCCACATACAGATAACCGGGCAGGTAAGGCTTCAGGTAGAACACGTTATAGTCCATGCCTATCCGGAAATAAGGCGCCGATGTCTTGTAGTGCATGTCGTTGGCATCATTGACGACATCGGTTTTCCCGTAACCTATTTCGAGGGTAGGCAAAAAACGGTTCTTCAGGTTACTTTGCAATAAAATTTCGCTGCTCATGATGTCTCCTCCCAGCAGGTAGCCGCCTATGCCGGCTATTTCCACGCCGATAGAACTTCCCTGATAGAACGGGGAAGCCTTGTAGTCGGCCTTTAGCTGCTCCTTGTCTTTCTTTTGTGCCCATGACGGGGCAGGGAACAGAAAGAGAAGGCTACTGCTCAACACCAGAAACAGTGAAATAGATGCGGATATTTTCTTTCTCATTGTTGTCTATATTCGGGTTAGTGATGGTGATAGAGTCGAGCCTGTGGTGGGTGTGCGCCGTACCGGTGATTTCGTAGAACATCATGCTTCCGCAATCCAGGTTGGTGAAATACGGGATGTTCCGGTGGTCAATCCGGATGGTGTCGCGTCCCACATAACCGACATCCAGCGCGTGATAGATAAAGACAAACTGGGTGTAGGCATCGTAGCTCAAAGGAAGGCTGAAGCTGCTTGCCGCCGCCTCCTGATTGATAAGCGTGTCAGATACAAGCGTATCAGAAGAAGTGGTCTGACCTACAATAGTGATGGTGTCAGAAGTATTGAATGTCCGTCCGTTTTGGTCTACCAGCGAAAAATGCAGGTACGACAAGGCGTTGGGCGGGCAGTTTTCCACTTCACAGCCTGGAACCAACAGTCCTGCTAACGCCAATATGCAGAATATGACCGGTAGTCTTTTCATCGTTACAGTTCTTTTTCGATTTGATACTTGTTTCGTTCGGGAGCGTTGCGGGCTATCAGTTCGCCGATGAATCCGGCAAGGAACAATTGCGTGCCGATAACCATCGTGGTCAGCGCCAGGTAGAAGTACGGGCTTTCGGTCACCAGCCGGTACGGATTTCCGCAATACATGTCGTGCAGCTTGTTGAATCCGATAACAGCCACCGATATGAATCCCAACAAAAACATAATAGAACCCAGAAAGCCGAAGATGTGCATCGGCTTCACCCCGAAAGTGGAAAGAAACCATAACGTAAGCAGGTCGAGGTAACCGTTTACGAAACGGTTCAGCCCGAATTTGGTCTTTCCGTACTTACGTGCCTGATGATGCACCACCTTTTCACCGATTCTGGCAAATCCTGCATTTTTTGCCAGGTACGGGATATACCGGTGCATTTCGCCATACACTTCGATGTTCTTCACCACTTCACGCCGGTATGCCTTCAGCCCGCAGTTGAAATCGTGCAGGTTGTGTATGCCCGACACCGCCCGTGCCGTTGCATTGAAAAGCTTAGTGGGTATGGTTTTCGAGAGCGGGTCATAGCGTTTCTGTTTCCAGCCCGAAACCAGGTCATACCCGTCCTCCGTAATCATCCGGTACAGTTCCGGAATTTCGTCGGGACTGTCTTGCAGGTCGGCATCCATGGTAATGACCACATCGCCTTCTGCCCGTTCGAATCCGCAGTACAGGGCGGGCGACTTCCCGTAATTACGGCGGAACTTGATGCCTTTCACCTCCGGATTGCTTTTGCTCAGTTCCTCAATGACATTCCACGAGCGGTCGGTGCTTCCGTCATTGACGAAGATGATTTCATACGAAAAATGATTGGCATCCATTACCCGTTTTATCCATGCATGCAGTTCGGGCAACGACTCGGCTTCATTATATAAAGGGATGACTACTGATATGTCCATAATACTGATTTTTATTTTTTATATTTCATAACTAACAAGCCTGTAGGCAAGGCAAGCAAAATGCCATAGAATACATTCTGCGTAATGAGTTGAAAGGTGAGTTGAATGGGACTCAGGGAAGCTATCGTATCAAAAGCAAGCATAAGCTGGTCTATGGAAGTTGCCAGTTCACCTTGAAGCATAGCCTTTGCCTCGTTCAGCTGTTGCCTGTACATGTCAAACAAGAATCCTTGGTCGATAAACCGGAAGTAAAGATAGTGCCCTACCGCCGCCAGCATGGCCGCAAAGACATACATGCATACGGTAAAGATGAAAGCACGGAAAAACGGAATGGTTCCGTTGCAATATGTATTCCGGAATTTGCGTGCATACAAGTATCCCAATATGGGGACAAACAGCGTACCCAATATAAAAAGGAGTTGCAGCAAGGGAATTTTAAACCCTAATGGAAGAAAAATGAATTTGATAATCCAAAAGATTCCCATATAGGTTCCGAATCTCATTGCATGCTCTTGAATACCGATTGGTCTGTCTGGTGTCATTTTCTTTACTTTAAATAGATTAAAAGAGTATACCCTCCGTAACGGATAACTTTATTTGCGTACAAAAGTACGTTTTTTGTACTTATTCAGCGTAATAAAAGCATGAAAAATGACGTCTCTTCATTTTTTTCTGCATTTTTTTCAGAAGACGTATTGCATATTCAGAAAAAATACCTACCTTTGCACCCGCAATCAAGAAATATCGCGCCGATAGTTCAGGGATTGCAAGATTTTTGAAATACGGGTAAGTCCCATACGGCCAGCTCCCTTCGAATCCTCCAGGGCTTGATCGCAGCAAAGGTAGTTGGTTGTAGCGGCGCGATATGGTAAGCTTACCCACCTGCCTCTTTAGCTCAGTTGGCCAGAGCACGTGATTTGTAATCTCGGGGTCGTTGGTTCGAATCCGACAAGAGGCTCGAAAAAAAGGTTGCTTTCTGTAAAAGGAAGCAACCTTTTCTTTTAGGAACTGTTTTGAATTTATCGTGCGATGATTCTCACCACAGAGGAGGCAGGAGGCACACAGATTTAGAAGCTGTTTTGAATTTATCGTGCGATGATTGGGGATGAGTTTTTGAGGCATTTTCGCTTCTGTGATGAGGAAGATAGCGGGCTATCTGACGAAGAACAGGAGC
>NZ_NFJA01000094.1:0-14416 GCF_002159615.1 Bacteroides sp. An279 | reverse complement strand
GTCAACATACAGGTTCAACAAAACTATAGCGACTGTCACTATGAATCCAATAGTAACAGTCGCTATCATTATATAGATATTTAATGACTGTAGTTTATCGAATGCTTACCGTTCTCGGTTACTTGATATTTTGTTAATCCAGAATTCCGTATTGCTTTTGGGAGTATATGCATATTTACAACCAGGATGTCCGTGCCAGAAACATCCATGAACGAAAATTACAGTTTTGTATCGTGGCAGAACTATATCCGGTTTTCCTAGAAGACTTTTGACATTGACACGATAGCGAAATCCGCGGGCAAAAAGAGCCTTGCGGAGCATAATTTCCGGTTTCGTACCCTTATTTCTGATTCGGGACATGACTTCAGATATTTTCTCTCGGCTCCAAATATCCATATCAATCGTCAATTTGAAAATCCAGCCTTCCTTAACTTCTGCAAATTGAAATAGAAGGCATACTTCATCCTGTCTGTCAATGGTTTTATTCCATCGGCGACATCCTTCATGGCTTTCCATTTCCAATCTTCAAGGATTCGCCGTCGTTTGTCCCATTCCACCATTTTTTTGATTAGTTCCAACGTAATTTCATCGCGACAGTCTACTTGGTTGGATATGGCATTTGCGCTTTCGCTTGCTTTTATACGATCCAATTCCGCCAAATTATCCGCTTCCTCAAGAAGTTCTGGGTTATGTTGCCAGACATTTTCATAAATCAGATATCCTCTGGAGATATCATTGTCGTTCAGTTTACGATTATTCTTGATTTTATATGCAATATCACTTGCCATAGAAGTTAAGGTCGGCTGCAGCATTTCCGTATCACGTCCCCACGCCTCTATCTTCTTCCAGAGGGAAAAAGGGATGGCCCGTATGATATCCTCCTTATGCCGTTTCTCCAACTCTTCATCTTCACCATCGTTTTTGTGGTTGCGTTTGGGAGGATTCTTCTCATCAATAAAATCTTGTTGTATCTCATCGAGATCATAGGTCCAATTATTTAAACGAACTTTTAACCAGCACTCTTCTTTTTTTGCCCATTCGATATAGTGAGAAACAGGGGATTCTCTAAGAATAAACTCGTTGACTTGTTTCATCAAATCATATATAAAATCCGACAATGCCGGCGATATTGATTGGTTTTTCCAGATTCGATACAAATCCAATTGTCCCTCTGTAATGATATTCAAGAGAGACAAGGTATACGGAACGACAACTTGTTTCAATTCACCAATATGATTTCCTGAAAGTTTGGTTCCATAACGTTTGTCTGCGGTCTTGAAGAGAATTGCCTTGGCTATTGTGTCCTCAAACCATGCGACATCAATATGTTTGGCATCCGGAAGATTATAGTTTATGAAACGTGCATAGTTCTTTTCATTTCCCCGAACGACGATATGAGGCCCAACAGCCAGATTTTTGCCATTATAAATCTCCTGCCAAGCATTGACATATTTGGCAAGTTCTACTTTCGTCACAACCTGCTTCTTTGGATATTTTAGATCAAAAGCCTTTTGTCGGGATTTGGTAAAGCCTTCCTTGGCTCGTAAGGTCTTGTATTGTCCACGAGCCCGTTCAAAGAACCACACTGTCTGTAAATTGTTGGTCGGAGTTGCGGGAGCAAATACGTATCTTGAGATTCGTTCGATTTCTACAAGAGCCGGATTGTTGGCCGAGAAGTCAGCATCATTGACTTTGTTCTGAGTATTGGCATAGCGCGATATACGTGAAACAATTTCCGCGTACTGATCCTTGTCCTTGATGACGGACAGTTTTACTTGGACTTGAATTTGGGAAATGTCAGCCTTATCCTTTTTTGCTGTATTATAGATGGAAGCTGTCGTCTGACCTCCATTGACAATCTGGAGATTACTGATGTGTCTGATGAAATGTTTTGTCTCATCCAGTTCAATATGATCAGCAGTTGCAGCAATACCGTTGTTATATGCCAGAAACATGTGAGGCTCATTCTTGATGGTTTCACGTATTCCCTTATTGATTTTTCCCGTAAACTGAAGAAACGAACGCACGTTCTGTTCAAGTAAACGAGCACCATAGCATTCATAAAGTTTGGCTAAACATTCTCCAGACATAATGGCAACATATGCTTCATAATCCGAATTGCTCAGATTGGCAGCAAGACATGGAATTTCATATTTGTGTCCGTCAAGGTTCTCAAAATCCAACTCTATGGGAACTCCAGCTTGTTCGGAAATCTTATAAAGGAACTCTATGTCTATAACTTTGTAGTAGATGTTGTATCCGCAAATGGTCTGGCTGGCTGGCAGTTCTCCCTTGTACACGCCGTTCGTCAGGATGAAGGCATTTACGCGAATCAAATTGTTACGCAGTTCCGCATAATTGGCCAGCGTATTTGCGAATTCAAAGATTTCGGAAGATTCTGCAACTTCATTTACATAATCGTTGTATACGGCTCGGCGAAAAAAATTCGTTATCATTTTGGCAGCTGTATCTATCTCTCCTTTGGATATTGTCCGAGCTTCCATGGTGTTTGCGTAGAGGGTAATAAAAAGATCTACGGTTTCGTAATTGTCCGAGATTGCATACCCGTTTATCTTATGCTGGCCTTTTTTTCTCAAATCACGTTCGTCATAAGCGACCGAAACATTTTCCGTTTCAGCAGCACCAGCCAGCATATCCAAGCATATTCGAGTAAATATCTGCTCTTGAGTGTTGCCCTCTTCATCACCAGACTGCATGGCAACAACGTCTTGCATCAATGACTGATAAAACTTCTCAATCTCTTTCATGGCCAATTGTATTTTTAAAGAGTTCCGTATCATTTACCTCATATTCTTTGCAAGCGGACGTATTGATAGTATATGTAACATTGCTGACTCCAGTGCGTAGCTCTTGCTCCACTATTCTAGGGAAATTTCCTGATATGCGATAAGTCTGTTCACTGCGAATCCTATAACAACGATCCTGATACAAGGAGGCATGTTCATTAAAATATCCTGCATGTGTCAAACAGGAATTGAAATTGTGTAATGCAATCGCGTCGTCCGATAACATTTTTCTCAGATCCTCAACTTCCTTATTTAATGTCTGTCCATTTTTTCTAGAGACTTCAACGGAAAGATGATATAGAAACAGTCTGTTAATTAACGTACTATCCAATTGGCGTTCACCATTGATGATAAGTCGGTCTGAGCTGTTTGTTGCCGTAGTCTTTACTTCTATAGCCCAATCTTCACCTTGGAAGTCTCTCATGGCTTTGTCGCAGCCAACCCAGAAACTAACAATATCCGTCTTGTTGATAGCATTTCGGCGCAACATGCGAGACAAAAGATGAAGTTCACCATACAAGCCTTGTTGTTCACTTGGTGTAAGACCGGATGCGAGGCCACGATCAAACAAGGTTCTCCACTTTTCAAGTTGATTTAAGACAATACGAATGGCCGTATCTTCAGATACCTCTCTTGTTACGGCACTTACTAAATCTGAACATAATGTTGCAAATACTCCCAGACAATCCGTATGAAGCAGTTGGATTAGCAACAAGTTTTTGTACTCAAAACTTTTGTCTGACATCTGCTGAATTTTAAGTTCTTTTAGACTCCTAAATTGTTCGACAGGGATAGTCAGATCTTTGTTATAAGAGAATGCAATACCAAACAGATTATCTGGGTATCGATATGTTCCGTATATGCACAGAGGAGATTCAATTGGAACTCTGCGTTTGGTGAGTCCAACTTCTTCTCCCATGCTCAGATTATCCCATATATCTATTATAGAATTACTATTCATCATAAGTATTATCGTTGGTGTTATCGAAATTTTCCTCCGTAATTGCAAAATCCGTTACCTGATTGGCGACATAAGAGACCGCCTTGTTGGTATCACTATGTGGAAATGCTATGGCGAATCCGATAAATGGTTCATCGTTTTTTGTATCAGTGGTTGTATCCGTTAATCCTGACACATTTGAAAATGCAGGATTTAATGGATAAATCATAAGTAATGGAGTCTGTTTTGACCGGAACTCTTGTCTCACGAGCTGGGGGGAGGGATAATCATGTTTCCACTCTTCACCGGCTTTGAATTTTCGGTCTCTCGTCTCGTCAAGTGCATCCGACAGCATGTCAGCGGGAAGGTCGATGAATTCATCCGTTGGATTGCCGACGATATGATTCTTACGAATATAGTATGTCTTAGAATTCTGGGCATCTTTTGCCTGTCTACGAATAAAACAACCCACTTGCACGCCGTTGGAGAAAGTGTGGACACACGTGTTTTTATCGACATTCTTACTCATCAAGGCAATATTCCAGGAAATGAGTTCTCCGACTTCATTCAGTTCCCTAATATAGTCGCATATAAGATCCAGATTTACCTTAGTCAGGGATTCTGGAAGTTGGAATCGAGACAGATAGTCACATATGATATCAGAAGATACACCAGTCCACAGATAGTCGCTCTTGATTCTGTCTGGAGTACCAAGCTCCGAAAGAAGACTGTCCGTTACCGCCAGATTGTTCCGTTTGGAAATCGAATTCTGAAGCAACTGATAGGTCTCTACAAGACGACCTGCCCATGAAACCTGAATATTTCTTGTATGGCGCATTTTGGATATGGATGTTATCTGCAGTTGTCCAGGATGAGTACGAACCTTCAGGGCATAGTTCTCTGGTGTCCCACCTGATTCTGCCAGATATCTGAACTCTTCCCGCAGTTCGTCACTGGCAAGAGTTATGTGTCGATACCATTCATTCAGTTCGTTACTGGTAAAGAGCCGACAAAGGTCCACATAGCCGGGACGATATCCGAACCATCGTCCCATCTGCATCAATGTGTCGTACATTTTTGAGGCGCGCAAGAAATAGCTTACAGACAGGCCCTCAAGTGTAAGACCCCGAGACAACTTGTCACCTCCAATGGCAATAACTGAAATGCCGTTTTTTTCATTCTCATAATATGTTAAACTGTCCCCAGATGTACCGTTGATGGATTTGACCTCAATTTTCTGTACCGCTCGATATAGCAGAGGCTTAATCTCATCCCACGTATGAAGCCTCATTCGGTTGTCAACTCGGGACAGAACGGGTGAATTCATAATTTCTCGGGTAATGCTACAATACGAACGATAGGTTGGAGTATCTTCCTCGAAAATTTGGCGAAACTCTTCCATTATGGTCGGATCATTCGCCTCGATTTCACTCTTGTAATACTTGAATAGACGATCAATGATTATCTTGAGGTGATTTTGCCATGCCTGAAAACGGGACACATGAATCAGCATGGAGTTATGCTTGTTTTCCTGCCCCCGTGCAATGCGTATGGAACAAGTAATAATAAAACACTTAATGGCCGTTTTTAACGATTCCGGAATATCATCTATGGTTGGTTTTGGATCATCTCTTCTATGCCCTGCAGGAACGAATGTATCACTATCCGTAACCGGGAAGACAATAGGCAAAAGATCTTCGTTCCCATCGGGATTTGCCGAAGTTCCAAAGACCTTCTCAGGACCAATGTAGTTGTCCGGAGCCGGGAGGTTTATAATGAAATCCTTTGGAAAAAGATCGTCCTTGTCAAGAGGAATAAAGATATTGGCAAACGGTGTGGCCGTGTAACCGACATAGGCAGACCGGTTAAACAACTTGATGATCTTACATATGTTTTTATTTATGGCGGTCGGGTCATCACCATCCCGACTGGTATTTATGGAGGCATTGTCCGCTTCGTCGTCAATAAGAAGCAGGGACTTGTTGGCTATGATATCGTGAGTTGATTGTGATTTTAACCAACTGTATAATCGTTTGAGTACAGATACATTTTTCTTTATCACAAGAATAATCGGCTGTGGATTGTTGAAGTTGAAGCCGGCAGTATTTGCTGCTTGTTTAGTAAAATCTCCTCTTTCTGTACTAGTCGTGTAGGAATTGGCAATGGCATTGTCAAATCCCGGAATAAGTCCTACTCCAATCCGTATGGTTCGATTCATGTCGTATGCTCTGGTATTCTGTGTGTCAAATCCCAAGAATCCTTCATCTATACGGGTCTGTGTCTGACTTCTCAGATTATTGTGTATACCGGCCAATATGATAATCAGATTGAATCCAGCATCGGCTGCTTTACAAATAAGTCCCGTATAGTTGGCCGTTTTACCAGACTGCACTTGTCCAACGACAAGTCCTTTCTTATTAATGATAACATCATCGCGCTGTGGATTAAACAACTTGTCCAAAATACGATCAGTTAAATCGTCCAATTGTGAAATAACCTCCGGCGCAAAATGTTTTTGTTCGGCCAAGTACCTTTTATACCTGGTCCAAAAAAGCCATTCTGATTGACGCTCTGCTTTAAATTCTTTTAACCAAGGAATCCGAGCATCACGTCCTTCCAGAATCTGGTATGTATCCACTTTTACATTGTAGATAGCCAACAGACTCTTTTTTAATTCGGTTTTGTCCAGTCCTGCATACATGGGGATACTGGTAACGTCGGAAATAGCTTGATTTATTTCATCATCACTCACTCCAAGTTTAAATCCGATTATTGCCTGACATATATTTATTGCCTTATCGTTCAATTCATTCATTGCAGTTCATTTATTAAGTCTTCGTATTCATTGAAAGGTTCCATTTGTTTAAGAGCCAATTTAGACTGTTCCAGAGTTAGGCCTTGTGCGAGTTGTTCTTCATGGATTCTTCTTATCATTGTGTTAATCAACTTAGGATCCATATCTGAATAGGGCTGTTTTTGACTATCGTCATCGTTAGCTTCCCGAACATAAATGGTTTTGGCTGGTATGGATTCCTCTACGAATTTCAGTAGCATATCAATGGCCAAATCTGGGTTCTCTTTAGCAAGTTCACGTATGTTACGAATAAGCGTATGCTCTCGATTGACGATGAAGGACCATTTGTTGTCCTTCTTCTTTTCCAACCACAGACTTTGAAAATCCTGTCCGGCCCTCTGTTTCAGAATGCGCCCACGGTGCCTATACACTTCGGATCCCTTATTACAAGCCAATCTGGCATAGGATTCAAGCTGCTGTCTACATCCCACTGGAGGAAATGCTTTGGCCTTTCTGATGTCTATCTGCCAATCAGAATCCAAACTGTTGGGTAGATTAATTTGTATTCGTACCAGTTTGTAGGCTTCTTCCTTGCGAAATAATCCCAGCCAGTCTCCGGCCAACAACAAACGGTTCCCACGATAGACATAGAAGCCTTGGTGTGCAGAGAATCCGAAGATTCCTTCAGCTTCTTTGTATGCTGTTTCTGAAGAAAAATTATTTTTGTGAGGCAAAATAAACCCCTTAACAGTTACATGTTCTCCAATTTGTTCAGACGGCATGATCTGTACCTTACTCTCCTTTGGACAGAAAGGATTCCATGGAGCTATTTCATGCCCACACCAATGTATTGTGATGGATTTGGTCTCAAGAAAACGATGAAAAGTCATTGAAAGATGCTTCTTAACCCTATCGAAAGCTTCAGAAAACTTTCGTTTGGCATGTTCGTTCTCGATTTTTGTTGTAGTCGGTATAATCCGATCCGGATCTGTCCAGATAACAATGGTACCGGATGTAAGACCATCCAATTCATGCTCAAAACCTTCAGGAAGCCAATGGATCAGTTCCCATCGGTCACTGCGAGCAACGTGATCCAAACTCCAAGTCCAGAATTCAGGAGACTGGCCTTGAATTTTGCTCATGACTGTCAGCGTACGACATTGAGAAAATGACGCGGTTTTTAAACCAAGACCGAAACGTCCCAAATCAGTTACAGCACGTTTTTCCAGCGGATTCTGTGCTCCAGGTCGCATGGCCTGAATGATTTCGTCTCCAGTCATCCCATGCCCATCATCCATGATCGTTATGACGGAGTTTCCTCCTTTCCAGATCCGATTGATCCATACATTCTTAGCCGATGCGGATATCGAATTGTCTACGATATCCGCAACGGCAGTTTCCAAGGTGTAGCCAATGGCTCGAAATGTTTCGATCATTGCTGCTGCTCTTGGAATAGCAGAAGCTGTACCTAAAACAGAGAAATCCATCCTTTATTTATTTTTTATTAATTCTTCTTTAGAAACCGAGTAAGTCGTTTGAGTTATCTGTATCGATCTTTTAATAACTTTAAGGCTGTTATAAGGATCACGTATGAATTGAAACTCTGGTGTTGAATCAAGATTGCTCACAATACACAAATAATATCGTTCACCACAGATCATGGCCGTCTTCCATTCCTTTTCCGTCAGAAGAATACCCCCATAATCATCAGTTATTCCCTTAACCTCAATGCAAAAATTCTCTGATCCAGAATGTATGCGAAAATCATAACCACATCCCTCTGCCGTACAATCTTCTAAAGCTCCAGATATTGGAAATCCTGTTTGAGCATGATACTCCTTGAAATGTGTTTCAGCTCTTTTGCCAGTCATGACCCGTAACGCAAAGCTGGCACTCTGAGCATCCTGTTTTTTGTCTAACATCTGAGAAACTATTGGTTTCCAGCTTTTTGTTTTATTATGTTCAAGAATATCCCATACAAGTGCACACATATCAGATTCAGACTCCTGATCAAACAAATCTATAGTTCGACTGATTATTTTGGGCATCGGCCTATTGTACCAACCTTTTCTCCACTTATATACAGGATCAAACTCATCTCGGCGAAGTTTAATATATATTTTATTTGCCCCAAGTTTTTCTGCACACTTAGTAAATGCTTCTGAAAAAGATTTGTACCCTAGATGCTCAATGGCAATCTTATCATATTTTGCCAAATAGAAAGCTACTATCGTCGCATATATATTTTTCGTTGCTATCATTATAACATTTTTTTTATAGCTTCAGCAATTCTCTGTGCCAATACAACGGGGACGGCATTGCCAATCTGTTTGAAGGCAGATGTTCGGCTCCCTTCAAAAAAGTAATCGTCTGGAAATGATTGTAGACGAGCCGCCTCTCTAACCGTAATGGATCGTACTGTTTCCAATGTCGGATTTAACGTTGGATAAATATAGTAATGGCCATCCATGGCTATGTGCGCTACTACAGTATGACAGCATCCGTAAGGATCGACAACATTGAAACGATTAAGAAAAATCTTTGTATTTCGATGAGTCTGCAACTCCATCGGTAGTTGCGCGTAGTTTAATCGCTGGTGCTCATTTAACCACTTGTCAACAGCAATTTTGTATATTTTTCGATCATTTTCATTTGTTGGTCTGGCAACGTGCTGAGTTGTAAAATTAAACTTGCCACGTATTCCAGACTTATTGAGGTACGGCATTTCGGACAGAGGTTTGACATACGAAACGACTTCGCTGAATTTTCCTTCTCCCGCTTTTCGCACAGGCAAATCCGAGAACAAATCCCGCAGAACCTGATAAGGACACTTTTCCACGGGAAGTTCCGGATAATGATATGGACTTTTTATCCCTTTTACAATGCGTTTCCAACCTACAATAATAACTCTTTGCCGATTTTGCAATACTCCATGTTGGGACGCAACCTGAACTTTACAGTCCATATCATAGCCGAGTTCTTCAACCAATCGTTTAAGATCCGCGAAAGGTTCACCTCGCTTAGCGGTCAGTAGTCCCAATACATTCTCGAATACGAACATTTCGGGATCATAGCGTTTAATAAATTGCACGTAATATTTGTACAATTCATTTCGAGGATCTTCCTCAACTTTCTTACCCATACGAGCTCTTCCAGCGACAGAATACGCTTGGCAAGGTGGTCCCCCTATGATAATATCCACTTTGTTGTTTCCTTTGAGCTGATCTACTTTCTTGAAAATACCATCAATAGTGTTCTCTCCAATAGTAGCGCATATCGTAGTATCGATTATGCTTTTGGGAACCTGATTCCACAATTTTTGTCCGTCTGTTCTTTCTTCCTTATGTTTGAGATAGTCTTCATAAATTGACAGCATTCCATTTTTCTGAAGATAGTGAAATGCAGATCTGGTCTTTAATGTGTTGCAGGCATTCTTATCCATTTCAATGTGTGCAAGCGGTGTAAATCCAGCCCTTACAAATCCTTCGGAAAGTCCTCCTGCTCCAGCAAATAAATCTATGAATGTATATATTTTTGTTTTTTCCATTAATTTGATCATAGTGTATTATTTACAAAGTTAGCAAATTTAATTAATAATCTACATATATGCTTTGATTATCTCAGGGCAAACGCATCTAATCTGTCAATATTTTCAGCAAATAATCATTGTCCCATCCGGCTTTGAGCCTTTTTCCCCTGACTCCGACTTTGGCAGACTTCTCGTTCTTAAGCAGATTCAATGCGATTCTATTAATCAACGAAAAGTTTTGCGCTGCGTTTCCAGCCCTCTTCCTGCTATGGTCCTCGTTGAAAGCGACATCCAACACCCAATGAAGGGAGTTCTCGACTCCCCAATGGGAACGGACAGACCTGTTTATCAGGTCCGCATCCGCCTCAAGACTGCTAATATACAGTCTGGTCTCCTTCAATGTCGCCTGTCGGCATTTGTCGTAACGTTCCGTCTCTATCTTTATCAAGGAGCGCAGGTTTTTCCATTCTTCCCTGTGTTCTATCAGTGACAAGTCGCTGATGACGGAACATCGTCTTGTCTCAACCCGCCCATGGCCGCAGTCGGTATCTTCTGAAACGGACACGGCGGGCAGAAAACGGAAGCTGTCCTTCACCTGCTCTTGAAGGCTGCCTTGATTCCCTTTTACGGCAATCAGGTAGTTCGCCTCCTGTTCAACGATTGCGGACACGATGTCTTTCTGACAGCCCATTGCGTCAATGGTCACGATGCATCCCTTGACGACAAGCAAATCCAACAGCTTGGGAATGGCGGTTATCTCGTTGCTTTTCTCGTCCACCTTCAACTGCCCGAGCACGATATGATTCGCCGAGGCCCATGCGCTGACCATGTGGACGATGCTTTTGGAGCCGTGCTCACGAGTGCCGCGCATGCTTTTCCCGTCAATGCTGACCACTTCATTGTCTGTCAGTTCTGCAACGGAACGGGTCCACGACAGGAAAGAGGATTCCAACTCTTCGGGATTGAGGGCGGAGAACACGCGGTTGAACGTGTCATGAGAGGGGATGCCTTCAGGCAAGCGGAGAAAGGTGCGGAGCCATCCTTCCTTGGCTTTGCCAAAATTCTCCATGTCATTCCAGCTTTCCGCCCCGCAGATTACGGACGCTATGGCTATGAACAGGATATCTTCCAACATATGGGCTTTAGTACGGTCAACACGAGGATCGGTCAACTCTGAAAAGAATGGTAAAGGACTTGTCATCGTTTTTTGCTTTCAAAGATAGCAATGTTTAATCTTTATGCAAAATTTAGATGCGTTTGCCCTGTTGATTATCTGCTGTAATTTTTGCAAAATGGAGATATTAAATTTAATCGATGATTTATCGGTGTGATTTTATGAAGGAGAGGTTTTTCCTCTCCTTCATAAAGATACCTATATTACACCTCTAATTCCTTCAACGACAACCCATAATTATATTGTCCGAAAAATCCTCTGTGGATAAGTTTCAAACCAAGGGTCTGATAATACTTGTAATCATCATCCTCGGTGCAGAGGTATTTGTAACCATAGCGCGGGGCGTACTCCTTGAAGAAACGGGCAAGGTCTTTCAGGTTTTCCTGTTGGTTTCGTTTGAAGTTGCTGCGCACAATGATAATGCTCCAGTCGGGGATGCTGCCAACACCACAACTGTATTCCCAGAAACGGATGTATAAATCCATTTCGCCTACATGGACAGAAACACAAATGCCGTTGGCGTTGTGCATAACGGAACAACAGTTTCTGTAACCGAATCTCTCACACAAATAGAGATTGAAATCGTAAATAAAATCGGAATAGTTCATAATAATTTGAATTTTGATGGTTAATAAAAATTTGATTATAGACTGAAACCTCGCTTGCGTTTCGGTTTCTTTTTCTTCTTTTTAAGCCGGTTGGCCTGTATCGCTTCCTCCGTATCATAATCCGTAGGAGAGGGAGTGAACAGTCCCAGACTAATACCGGAATGATTCTCCTGCTGATATTCATGCCGAAGTTCCTCGCGTATGGTTTCTGCTTGTGCCTGAAGCTGGTTCATGGTAGCGGAAAGAGCGTTATATCTCAGCTCTTGGTCGATGTTCAGAAAACTGAATTGGCGGTCAATCTTGGAACCGCTAAAGGTCAGTTGGTCACATGTGAACTTGACACCTTGCATCTCTCCAGTCGTGCGACTTAGCTTCCATTGCGTATCAATTCCGTACTTCCGTAAGGCCAGTCGCAGCTCACTCCAGCTTCGGGCGTTCGGAACCTCTCGTTTTAAGGCATGATAGATAAAATACTTTACCTTGTCATGACGACGTAACCGCATAAAATTGACATGCTCTTTTCCTTCGGCAAAATGCAAACGGTAACGGGCTGTCAGCATCTTGCAAACCTTTTCGTTCCGGTAGCGGTCGTTCTTGTCGCTGATGGTGCGTCCGTCATTATCCACACGGTTGTAAACGATGTGACAATGCGGATGATCACGGTCAGTATGCCGGGCGATGATGAACTGCGTGTTCTCGATTCCCATCAGCTTCATATAGTCGTGGGCGATCCTCAACATCAGCCCATCATCGTCCCGGATGCGGTCTCCGTCTTCTGCGGAGAAGCTCAATGATATATGGCCGACCTTGTTCTTGACCTTGTCGTTCAGTAAAGTCTGCAACTCGAATTGTTCCGCTATTTCTTCGGGCGAACCGTAGATACCAACCGCTTTCAACAGGCGCGATTTATCTTCTTTCAGCACATAGTTTACGCACCCGGAAAACGATGTGCCCTTTACAATTTTACCTATCATCTTTGAGCTGTTTTATGAGTTGTGAAATCTGTTGAACGGCGGTACTGCACTCATCGGCCACACGATAAAAACCGTAAGCATTGGCTCGTCTGGCAAGCTGGTTCAGGTTCGTGCTTTCGCCAATCAGTTTTCGGATGATGTCAAGATTTTCTCTCGTAATTCGTTCACGTACCGTACCGTGTTCGATAAGTGAACGCACTACTTCGCTTTGACTGCGTTTACTGCGTCGACTGAGTGCTCTGAGCCAGCCGAATTGTTCGTCTGTAAGACGGATTGTAACTGTATTTTTCTTGTCCATAATATTTGCTTTTGAGATTAATAATTGTGACCATCGGGAGCCGTCTCACCTTCTTTTGAGGTGAGCAAGTGGCCGGGAAATGTAATACACCGGCATAAACTTGCTCCAGTGAAAAAGAAGTGAATCAGACATCTGAAAGTCATCGTTTGAAAAGTCCTTTCCAAGTACGTTGAACCGTTGCTGAAAGAGGTGCTTTCTCCACATTGACAAGCTGCAAATCGAAAGTCTCGACCAATGTTTTCAAGGCCGGATTCAACGTGACAAGACGATTGAAAATTGCGTCCTTTGTCTCTTCTCTCAGCAGAAAATCGGCGATGTCATAACCCGCATCACGTTCTTCTTTTGTTGCGTTTCTTTCCATAAAATCGAAGAGTGAAACTTCTATTCCCAGGCTCCGGATCATCTCCATTTTACTATTCCAATAGTAGGTTGCCCCTAGGTCGGGGAATAGTAGAACACGTCGGTTTCTTAATACGCTCATGGCATCCCGATTGAACGCTCCGTTCTTTCCGCCCGAAGCAATCCAGAGGTATTGCGGCAGATAGAAGCTGGATATCAAAGCGCTTTTCTCACTCTCCACAAGGGCAACCGGACGCTGCTGGTCAGATGACAAAAGGTGCTCTCCAAACAGGCATTGCCGGAGGTTGAAATTCTCTTTCTTCAACAGGGAATGTACCCACGTGATGTAGTTGTGCGGCTCTTTAATCCGTCTTCCGTTTTCAGGATTGTAGAGCATCACTTTTCCGGTGCGTACCCGTCCAGAAATATCGACTTGCCAAAAGACCGTAGCTCCCGGCCAATGCTTTGAGGTTCCCACATGGTAGCGCAACATCAGTTCTTCGGTAGCCTCCTGTCCGAAATGGAAACTCAGGAACTGAAACAGTTTGTTCGTGTGATACAGCTTCAGGGACTGCCTCATGATTTCCGACTCAATAAAGGATGGTGCAGGAGGCAGACTGATGCGTGGTTTTGATATTGGCACAAACTCTTCGCTCAATCGCTCTTTGGCAATAGGATTCTCGTCAAAGTACATTTTGGGCGTATAGTTGTAGCCGCACTTTTGTTCATGGTTACATCGCCCTACATAGTCGGGAAAGCTGATTTGCTTTTCCGTATCGATGTATTTGGCGAAACAACTTTTGCGGTGGCAGTTCGGGCATGTGTGCCGGGTGCTGACACCTTTATAGTACGCTCGGCATGAGTATTAGCTAACGGGTGCAAGTCCCCAATGAGCCCTAATAGCGGGAATCATACAGCCAAAAGCAAGGGTGTCCATCGTGAGGTGGAATCTG
>NZ_NFJA01000093.1:0-14526 GCF_002159615.1 Bacteroides sp. An279 | reverse complement strand
GATGAGTTTTTGAGGCATTTTCGCTTCTGTGATGAGGAAGATAGCGGGCTATCTGACGAAGAACAGGAGCGAAAAGGACCAAAAAATCGCCCAAAGCACACACGAAAAACGGGATACATCAAGCTAAGAAAAACTTTTTGGAGAAATTCAAAACAGCTTCTGAATTTATCGTGTGCTGATTTTGTAGAATTTCAAAACAGTTTACTTTATTGAAAAATTAAAGCCCGTCATCCTGCCCCTTACGCTTCACATACACCCGGTGAGGAGCACGCCCCTTGATGTCGATAAGGTGCGCTTTCACCCATTTGTCCAGGTCCTGCCAAGCTTTGTATTTCAGCAGCCCCGTCAAAGTGCCATATTCCGCACGGGTGATATAGTCGTGGCTCTCCAGATACGATTGAAGCAAGGCGAGCCGCTCTTCCTCCGTATACGTGTACGAACTTTGCCGGAATTTCTTCCCCGAAGGGGCACGCAGTACCTTTCCGCCGCATTGCTTCGAGAACTGTTTCGATACGGTCACCTTCACCTTATCAAAACGGATAGACTGGGCGTGTATATCCCCTTTATCGTACACTTCCGCATCTGCCTTGAGCGTGGCAGAAACCGTGCCGATGTTCCCTATCTGCACGCGGTACCCCTCCGAAAGGAGCTGCTTGGTCCAGTTTTCTATTTCTTCCATCACGGCAAGGATATTCCCTTTGGTCAATCCGGAATGGGAGGCAATTTTTTCAGTAAGTTCATCGAAAGAAACAGTCTTGTAAGGACGCAGCTTAGGATAAAGGTGCGATCCGCTTTCATCGTTTCCTTTTGGCGGCACAGGCAAGAAATCATAAAGGGCACTCATGGCAATGTGTTTTTAAAAGGTTAATAATCGGTTTTCAGTTGTCTCCATTTTACGGTTTCCATATCGAAACCGTACGTTCTTGATATGGAAACCGTACGTTCTCCAATTGGAAACCGTACGTTCTTGATATCAAAACCGTAAAAGGAAGCTATCTGCAAAGATAATATAGCCCAGAAGCGAAGTCAAGTGTTTGGGGGATTTATTTGAAAAAGATTCGGATATAAATTCTTTACCCATCAAATATAAAAGAATATCGTTTGATTTATTCGTGAGTATTACTTACTTTTGTGGTAGTAAGCAAAACCTTTTGGAGCAAACTGATTCTCACGGCTCCTACCAGTATAGCTATCGCTTTTCGATACAGTTATAAAGACGTTGGACGATAAATGAGTCGTAAGTTTGACGAACTAAAAAAGATAAGATACAAATGAAACCGATCTCATCGGATGTTTTTTAAAGTTTTTGGGTATGGAAAAGAATAAACTACAGACCGATATGATAACCGAGAATTTTGTTTCCGATATCCGGGCGATTATCGAACAAGGGCAAAGACAGGCATACGCTGCAGTCGGACAAATAGCTGTTATCACTTATTGAAACATCGGACGCCGTATAGTGGAAGAAGAACAGCATGGAGCTGCCCGTGCTCAATATGGCACCAAGCTGATTAAAACAATTGCAGATCGGTTGTCCATCGAATTTGGAGCAAACTACAGTGAACGGCGATTGCGGGATTATCGACAGTTTTACTTGAGTTTTGATGATTTGCCAAATTGGCACTCGCGAGTGCCAAATCTCACATGGACTCATTTCCGCCGCATTATGGCAGTACCTCATCCTGATGCCAGAAGGTGGTATGCGGAGGAAGCCTCACGGGAAATGTGGAGCATCCGTACGCTTGACAGGAACATTGGTACGCAATATTACGGAAGACTATGTGCGGCAAAAAGGGAAGGTGAACAATTGCCGAAGGCAGAAAATATCCACGTGGACGACCCCAAAGAATATATAAAGAATCCGATGGTGGCATTTATAATTTCACTGATGAAGTTTGAATTTCAATCCGATTTTTGCAACTTTGTAGAAAATTCGGTCGATATGGGAAAAGATAAGATAACCACCGATTCTGGCAAACAAATAGAAGCGACCGCTCCGGTAATCATTTCCGCCAGCCGCTCTACGGATATACCTGCCTTTTATGCCAAATGGTTCTTTAACCGCTTGGCTAAAGGGTATTGTGTATGGTATAATCCGTTCAACCGGAAGCCGATGTATGTCTCTTTCAGGCATTGTAAAGTAGTGGTGTTCTGGACGAAGAATCCAGAACCTATCTTACCTTATTTATATCAGTTGGATGAACGAGGGATTCATTACTATTTTCAGGTGACGTTGAACGACTATGTACGCGAAGGTTTCGAATCGAATGTGCCCAGTGTGGAGAAACGGATTGAAACGTTCCGCAAATTGTCGGAGCAGATTGGACATGAACGGGTGATATGGCGGTTTGACCCGTTGGTTATCACGCCTGACATAACCCCACGCATATTGCTGAACCGGATATGGAAGATAGGCAATCGGTTGAAAGGGTACACGGACAAGCTGGTATTCAGCTTTGTGGATGTAAAAGCCTATCGGAAAGTGCAGAGCAATCTGATAAAGGAAACGCATTGCTTTACGAAAGAGAATGTAGAAACCGCAGAACTGAATGAGGCGCAACGGTTGGAAATAGTGGAAGGTCTGGCAAAATTGCGCGATGTATGGAAAGCCGAAGGCTGGAACCTGACGCTTGCCACGTGTGCCGAAGAGATAGACTTGGAAGATTATGGCATTGAGCATAACCGTTGCATAGACGGGGAGTTAATGGAACGTGTGTTCGGCGAAGATAAGGAGTTGGTTTACTATCTGCATACCGGCAAGTTGCCCGAACCGGATTTATTCGGAGAGATCCCATCTATTCCTATCGAACGGAAAAATCTGAAAGACAAGGGGCAACGTAAAATATGCGGATGCATGGTGAGCAAAGACATCGGGATGTATGATACGTGCCGTCATTTTTGTGTATATTGCTATGCCAACACAAGCCGTGAATGTGTGTTGCGAAATAAAGCAAGGCATTCGGATGATAATGAAAGCTTGATAGAATAAAAACGGAGTAACTGAAAATCAACTTTTTCATTAAAGTTGTTGAAATCCAGCTACTTGACCTGTTGCGTTATGCTAAACCTTACCAATGAACTCGTTTGTTTTCAACGGGTTAGTTATAAATTTAACGATACGAGTCTGTGGTAAGAAAAACTTTCAGAAAGGTTTGCGGAACGTACATCCGTTTTTCCATTCCGAACAGCCGTATGCGGTTTTCCCTTTTAGTATTGTACCTTTTCCACATAAGGGGCATTTTGTTCCTACGATAGCATCTTCTTGCGGTAGTGTATCGGTGGCGGTATTGGGAGAAGAAACAACTTTCTTGCTTCGTTTGGTGGAAGTTGTTTTCTTCTTTTGGGGCATGTTTTTGGTAACGGTTTTGTGTATAGGTTCTTCTGCTGTTATGGTGATGCGTCGGTTTGTATTGTCACTTAACACGCTGTTGACTATTTCACTAACCATTTGTTTTAATTCGTTCAAGAACTGTTTGGCATCATAGCTGCGCCGTTCTATTTCACGCAGTTTCTTTTCCCAAATGCCGGTCAGTTCGGCAGATTTCAGTAATTCTTCGTGTATTAGTCCGATTAATTCTACACCTGTGGGAGTAGCTGTCAGGCTTTTGCGTTCCTTGCGGATGTAATGCCGTTTGAATAATGTTTCGATGATGGCTGCACGGGTGGAAGGACGTCCTATTCCGTTCTCTTTCAGGGCGTCGCGCAACTCTTCGTTATCCACTAACTTGCCTGCTGTTTCCATAGCCCGCAGCAAGGTGGCTTCGGTATAGGGTTTGGGCGGTTGTGTCCATTTTTCATTCAGCATAGGTGTATGTGGTCCGCTTTCTCCTTTGGTGAAAGCAGGCAATACGCTTTCTTCTTCCCCTTCTTTCGTATCGTCTTTCGGTTCTTTGGCAAAGATGATTCTCCAGCCTGGGTCGATGATCTGCTTGCCGCTAACCTTGAATTCAATGCCATCAGCTTCTCCTGTGACTGTGGTGGTGGAAAATTTGCAATCCGGATAAAATATGGCAATAAAGCGTCTTGCTATCAGGTCGAACACTTGTTTTTCCATATCAGTCAATCCTTTAGGTTGTACGCCTGTAGGAATGATGGCATGGTGGTCGGTCACTTTCGAATTGTCGAATACTTTTTTCGATTTAATCAGGGTCTTTCCGGATAGAGGAGCCGTGAAAGAGGTATAATCTTTTAATCCTTCTAGTATCTTGGGACATTTGGGGTAAATATCATCACTTAAGAAAGTGGTATCTACACGGGGATAGGTTGCTACTTTCTTTTCATAAAGCGATTGGATGAGCTGTAGGGTCATATCGGCAGAATAAGAAAACTTCTTGTTGCATTCTACCTGTAGTGAGGTCAAGTCGAACAGACGAGGAGGTGCTTCTGTTCCTTTTTTAAGAGCCGTGTCAGTAATTGTAAAAGGTACATTGCTGATACGTTCAAGTAGCAGTTTTCCTGTTGTTTCATCGGTGATGGGTGGAATGCCGCGATTTGTTTCTTCTTTATTGATGTTTTTTTTAGATGCTTGTGAAGTTTGGGATGCTTCTTCCGCAAGCTCTTCGTCACTTTTGCGCACGATGGCACTGAAAGTGGTATCTCGGTATACAGTCTTCAGCTCCCAGTATTGTTTCGGTACGAAGTGTTCTATCTCTTGTTGCCGGTTGACTATAAGGGCAAGGGTAGGAGTCTGTACTCTCCCGATGGAGAGCACTTGGCGGTTTTGTCCATATTTCAGTGTATACAGTCGGGTGGCATTCATTCCCAGCAGCCAGTCACCGATGGCACGGCTCAGTCCTGCTTCGTAAAGCGGCTGGAATTCAATTTGATCTTTCAGTTTGGAAAAACCTTCACGAATGGCTTCTTCAGTGAGTGAAGAAATCCACAAGCGTTTCACCGGACAGTGTGCACCGGCTTTTTGCATCACCCAGCGCTGTATGAGTTCCCCCTCTTGTCCGGCATCACCACAGTTGATAATTTCATCGGCAGCCTGCATCAGGTGTTCAATGATTTTAAATTGTTTGTGTATGCCTGGGTCTTCAATTAGTTTGATGCCGAACCGTGGTGGTATCATAGGCAGGCTGGAGAGCGACCATGATTTCCACGAAGGTGTATATTCGTGCGGTTCTTTCAGTGTACAAAGGTGACCGAATGTCCAAGTCACTTGGTATCCGTTTCCTTCGATGTATCCATCTTTGCGTTCTCTGGCTCCAAGTACATCGGCGATGTCGCGTGCTACACTTGGTTTTTCGGCTATGCAAACTATCATATATAAATTTATTTGATTGTTCTGCAAAGGTAGTCAAAAAATAGCTTTTGCGTGTCCGTGCACTGATTTTTCTTGAATCTGTTCTGTATGTATTCGTATCTATCGGATTTTTTGTTACATTTGTATGGAAATATACATACAACTTGAACAATATGTCTCAATTAGCCCCTCTTATTAGTGACCTGGCATTGATTTTGATATGTGCCGGAGTGATGACGCTTGTATTTAAAAAACTGAAGCAGCCTTTAGTATTAGGTTATATAGTTGCCGGTTTTTTATGCAGCCCGCATTTTCAGTTCACTCCTTCCGTAACCGATGAGGCAAATATACATTTATGGTCAGAGATAGGTGTGATTTTCCTGTTGTTTGCTTTGGGGCTTGAATTCAGTATGAAAAAACTGTTGAAAGTAGGAAGTTCGGCAGTTATTTCAGCCTGTACCATTATTTTGTGTATGATAGTGGTCGGTATATCAGTGGGATGGATGTTTGGATGGAAACAAATGGACTGTATCTATTTGGGAGGAATGATAGCCATGTCTTCTACTACGATTGTCTATAAGGCTTTTGATGATATGGGTTTGCGTCAGCAGCATTTTGCCGGTGTTGTATTGGGGATTCTGATTATCGAAGATATTCTTGCCATTGTATTGATGGTTATGCTTTCTACAATGGCGGTCAGTACACATTTTGAGGGAGTCGAAATGGTGTACAGTCTTGCCAAACTGGTGTTCTTTTTAGTGTTGTGGCTGGTGGTGGGACTTTATCTGATTCCATTGCTGTTGAAGCGATTGCGTAAATTGATGAGTGATGAAACGTTGCTTATTGTATCGCTTGCTTTATGTTTCGGAATGGTTTATTTTGCAGCTGCTGTAGGTTTTTCTCCTGCATTTGGTGCCTTTATTATGGGGTCAATCCTTTCGGAAACTATTGAGTCGGAGCATATCGGGCGATTGGTGGCTCCGGTTAAGGATTTGTTTGGTGCCATTTTTTTTGTATCGGTAGGCATGATGGTTAATCCTCATATGATTGTTGAATACAAATATCCGATTCTAGCCATTGTAGCAGCTGTACTGTTGGGGCAGACTCTGTTTGGAACGGCAGGTGTCTTGTTGTCGGGACAACCGTTGAAAACTGCGATACAATGTGGCTTCAGCCTGACTCAAATCGGAGAGTTTGCCTTTATCATTGCAGCCTTGGGAGTCAGTTTGGGAGTGACCGGTAATTTCCTTTATCCGATTGTGGTTGCGGTATCGGTGATTACTACTTTCCTTACTCCTTATATGATTCGGCTTGCTCTTCCTGCTTATAATCTGGTTAACAGCCATTTGCCTAAGCGTTGGAGCCTGTTGCTTGAGCGGTATTCGGCGGGAGCATCTACGGTGAATCATAAGACTAATTGGCAGAAACTGATGACGGCAGTGCTTCGGATTGTGGTTGTTTATTCTGTCCTTTCAGTTGGTGTCATTATGGTGTGTCTGCATTTGGTAGAGCCTTTTGCTACGAATATGTTGGGCGACTTATGGGGCCGGGTGTTGACAGCTGTTGTCACGATAGCAGTGCTGGCTCCATTCTTACGTGCGATGATTATGAAGAAAAACCATTCGGAAGAATTTCGTACTTTATGGGCAGACAATCGTTTCAATCATGCCTTGTTGATTTCTTTAGTTGTCTTCAGGGTTATTATAGCTGCAGGATTTATCGTGTCTGTAATCGAACGCTTGTTTCACACATCGGTGGCGTTGATGATGGGGATAGCTATCTTGCTGGTATGTGCTATGGTCTTTTCACGTTTCCTTAAAAAGCAGTCTATTGTGCTGGAGCGTACGTTTGTGATGAATTTGCGTTCGAAAGAGATGCAGCAGGAATATTTGGGCGGCAAGCGTCCGTCGTATGCCGGCAAGTTGCTTGACAGGGATTTACACTTGAGTGATTTTGTGGTGTCTCCTGATTCGGAATGGGTCGGACACACGCTGAAAGAACTGGATTTAGGGAAAAAATACGGTGTGCATGTGGCATCTATCATACGAGGCAACCGACGGTTGAATATCCCTGATGGCGCATCGCGTATTTTTCCAGAAGATACGTTACAGATTATTGGTACCGATGAACAGTTGTCGTTTTTCTCTTCAATGGCAATGAAGGCGATGCGTACCTCTGATGACGGGGAGTTTGAAAGGCATGAAATGTTGTTGAAGCAGTTTATTGTGGATAAAGATTCTCCCTTTGTCGGGAAAAATATTATTGAATGTGGTGTGCGGTCGAAATATCATTGTCTGGTAGTAGGGGTAGAGTCGTCTGGGGAGAATGTGCTTCGTGCTCCTGACGTACATTTACCTTTAAGTGAAAATGATATTGTCTGGGTGGTAGGTGAAGAAGCGAATTTGAAACGATTGTTTGCGGCAGAAGGATAAAACCATTATTTTATAATTATTAAATATAAAAAGAAGTATGAAAAGTGATCCGAAAGATTGTCTCTATTGTCAGGACAATGAGACGTTGCACAATTTGATGATTGAAATTGCTCTGCTGAGTGTTTCGCGTGTTTTCTTGTTTAAAGAACAAACTTATCGCGGACGTTGTCTGGTGGCATATAAAGATCATGTAAATGACTTGAATGAGTTGAGCGATGAAGACCGTAATGCATTTATGGCAGACGTGGTACGTGTGACCCGTGCCATGCAAAAGGCATTCCATCCTGAGAAAATCAATTATGGAGCATACAGCGACAAGTTGTCGCATTTGCATTTTCATTTGGCACCCAAATATGTAGATGGTCCGGATTATGGAGGAACTTTCCAGATGAATCCGGGAAAGGTTTACTTGTCGGATGCCGAGTATCAGGAATTGATTGAAGCCATCAAGGCAAATCTGTAACAGGCAATAGAGGCATAAAGTTTAGAGTCTTACGTGCTCTGTGCTTTATGCCTCTATGTTTTTATTCCTCATCGTCCGAATCTTCGTCATCGAAATCAAAGTCGAAGTCATCATTATATTCGGGCATAAAGAAGTCGTCCAATTCACGACGGTCTTTTTTGGTTGGTCTTCCTGTACCTTTAGCACGATTGACGAACCCGCTTATCTTACTCATTTCCAGTAATTCATATTGGTCAGGTGTCGTGACATTTTCCATAATTTCGGGAACCAGTTTGGCTCCTACGCGTTTCTCTATCGCCTGCAATACTTTGAAAGAATAGGTAACGGGCGGTTTTTTTACTTGAATGACATCTCCCGGCTTGACCATACGGGAAGGTTTTGCTTGTGCCCCGTTGATGTGTATTCTTCCTTTTTTACAAGCCTCGGCGGCGATGGTGCGGGTCTTGAATATGCGGGCAGCCCACATCCATTTGTCTATTCTTGCTTCAGGCATAGGTTGTTCTGTTTTAGTATTAAAGTATTAAAGAAGTCAGAGGGGTAAGTATAAACGGATGCTCTGCCTCCTTTTATACTTATTTATTATTAAATTGATTCATGGTGATGTTCAATCCGGCAAGACAGAAACTTTTGATGATTTCTTCCGCTGTACTGATCCGTTCGGGAAGAATTTTCCGTTCTTCTTCATCGAAATGTCCCAATACATAATCTATCTGTCCTCCTTTCGGGAAGTTATTGCCGATACCGAACCGTAGTCTTGCATAGTTTTGTGTGCCTAGTATGGCGGCTATGTGTTTCAGTCCGTTATGGCCGGCATCACTTCCTTTGCCTTTCAGGCGTAAGCTTCCTAATGGGAGTGCCAGATCATCTACTACGATGAGGACGTTTTCTAATGGAATTTTTTCTTGTTGCATCCAGTATCGGACTGCATTTCCACTCAGGTTCATGTAAGTGGATGGTTTCAGCAGAATAAGCTGCCTGCCTTTCAGCGATAGTGATGCCGTAGCTCCGTAACGTCCGTCCTTGAAAACAATATTGGACGCTTTGGCTAAAGCGTCCAATACCATAAATCCTATGTTGTGTCGGGTCTCGTGATATTCGTCACCGATATTTCCCAGACCTACAATCAAATATTTCATTGAAAGTGGATTTGTACTTTTAGTGGTTTACAGGATTATTTTGCAGCGGCAGCCTGAGCACCACGTGCGGCACGGGTCAATTTGACAGCACATACCACAGCTTCTTTGGCATTGAGGATTTCCATATTGTCGTAGTGCAATTCACCGACTTTGATGGTTTTGCCCAGTCCTAAGTTGGTAACATTGATAACCACACGTTCGGGCATATTGTTGTACAAAGCTTTCACTTTCAACTTGCGGATTTGCAGTACCAGTTTACCACCGGCTCTCACACCTTCAGCCAGACCATCCAATTGAACCGGAACTTCCATTACAATCGGATTTTCTTCGTTGATTTGATAGAAGTCAACGTGCAGGATAGCATCAGTTACGGGGTGGAACTGGATATCTTTCATGATTGCATTGTAAACCTGTCCGTCGATGTTCAAGTTTACTACATAGATATGCGGAGTGTAAACCAGTTTGCGCAAACCTTCTACCGTAACAGTGAAAGGAGTGGCAACGGGCAGACCGTTTTCGTCTTTCTTCATGCCGTACAATACGCATGGAACTTGACTGTTCTTACGCAAAGCGTGGGTAGCCTTCTTGCCTGTTTCTGTTCTTAAAGAACCTGTAATGTCAATTGATTTCATGTTTGATAAATTTTGTGTTACTCTAAATTAAGTGATATCTTTGCTTAATTCACCATCACACGATGCGTCAATGTCACAACGATGAAATTGAAAAAGCGGTGCAAAGGTAGTGATATTCTTTGATATTGCAAGCGTATGGACTATTTTTCTTGAACGAAATGTTTTCGTCTTTTATTGAAGATATACTTCAATGGGTCAAGAATATATCTTCACCTGCCCGGATAGATATTTTCATTGGCTGGTGAATATATATCCGTTGACCAAAAAGCGGGTGTACCTCTGGTTATTAAAAATCGATGTCGATTTTGATGTCTTCTGTCTTTAACGGCTCATTCAGGATTGCGTTGCCTCTGAGGTCGGTGTTTTCAGCGATGTGGCTTTCTCCTACAATCGGTCCCTGCTCACGCTCGATGTACCGGATTACTTCATGAAGCCCATCCATGAATTTTTCAATATCTTCTTTATAAAGGAATATCTTATGCTTCTCAAAGCTGACCTGCGACATTTCCCTTTCACCTGTTACGACTTTCTTGCTTTCCGTGATGGCGAGAAACATTTCACCTCTTCTGCTTTTCTTCACATCCAAATAATAGATTCTTTTCCCGGCTTTGATAGCTTTCGTAAAAACGATTTCTTTGTCTATTTCAGTCATCGTATTCTTCTTAACTTCTTCCATTGTCTGTAAAATCTAAAATTCCGATGCCAAAATTGCTGAATTTTCTGCAAAAAGCCAAGGAACTATGTCTTAAAATATCTATAAACAGAAAAAAACAGTAAAAATGCGTACTTTATTTGGAGCGTATGGATGAAAATCATTATTTTTGCACCTCATAATGTGACATAGTTATAATAATTAGTATGATTAACAGAGTTCTTATTCGTTTGAAGGTAGTTCAGATAATCTACGCTTATTATCAGAATGGCGGGAAAAATTTGGATACTGCAGAAAAGGAGTTGTTCTTCAGTTTGTCCAAGGCGTATGATCTGTACAACTATCTTTTGCTTTTGATGGTAGAAGTGACGCGGTATGCCAGCAGGCGGCTGGATGCTGCCAGGCACAAGCTTGCTCCCACGCCGGAAGACTTGAATCCTAACACAAAATTTGTAGACAACCGATTTATCGCGCAACTGGAAGTGAACAGGCAGCTGAATGAATTTGTCAATTCTCAGAAGAAAACATGGGAGAACGAGGGTGAGTTCATCAAGAGTTTGTGCGAGCAGATTATGCAAAGTGATATATATAAGGAATACATGGCAAGCGAAGTTTCTTCGTATGAAGATGACCGTGAAGTATGGCGGAAGCTGTATAAGAAGGTAATTTTCAACAATCAGGCATTGGATGAAGTGCTGGAAGACCAGAGCTTGTATTGGAACGATGACAAGGAGATTGTCGATACATTCGTGCTCAAGACCATCAAACGTTTTGCCCCCGAAAACGGGGACAAGCAGGAACTGTTGCCCGAATTCAAAGACGATGAAGACAAAGACTATGCGCGCCGTCTTTTCCGTCGTACCATTTTGAATGCCGATTATTACCGTCACCTGATTAGTGAACATTCGAAAAATTGGGACCTGAAACGGGTTGCCGCAATGGATGTGGTGATTATGCAGGTTGCACTAGCCGAGATACTGACTTTCCCCAACATTCCGGTCAATGTATCGCTGAATGAATATGTGGAGATAGCCAAATTGTATAGCACTCCCAAAAGTGGCGGCTTTATTAATGGCACACTGGATGGAATTGTTAATCAATTGAAAAAGGAAAACAAGCTGACAAAAAATTGATATATTTGTCTGCTGATATTTTATTAACCAAGAAAAGATAATTATGAATTTGTTAACTGTATTTATGGCAGCACAAGGAGGAGGCGACTACTCTTTCCTGATTATGATGGTAGCAATTTTTGCTATTATGTATTTCTTTATGATTCGTCCCCAAAACAAGAAGCAGAAGGAAATAGCAAACTTCCGCAAAAACCTGGAGGTAGGACAGTCGGTCGTTACAGCCGGAGGTATTTATGGGAAGATTAAAGAAATAGAAGACAATGCTGTTATTGTAGAAGTGGCTCCGAGTGTAAAACTGAAAGTAGACAAGAACTCTATTTACGCTGATACACAGGCTGCAAACAATAAATAAGAGACGGATCTATGTTCGATGTAAAGAACATACAGCAATATTATAGACTGGGAATACGGAAGATCAGAAAATTCTTGCTTAGCGATAAGTGCAAGGAGAGTCTGGTCTTCTTGTTTTTTGTCTTGGTCTCTTTCGCTTTTTGGATGTTGCAGACACTGGATGATGTCTATCAGACAGAATTTAAGGTGCCTTTACGCTTGAAAAACGTCCCGAAAGAAGCTGTGTTGACATCCGAACTGCCAGGCGATGTGCGGGTAAGGGTGGAAGACCGGGGGACAGTCTTGCTGAACTATATGCTGGGCAGAACCTTTTTCCCTATTTCGTTTGACTTTAACGACTATAAGGACCGGGGGGCGCATGTGCATATTTCTTCGGCAGACCTGTTGAAGAAGATTTCGGCACAATTGAACGTCTCTACCCATCTGCTTTCGGTACGTCCGGATACGCTTGATTTTATTTACACGATGGGCAAGGCGAAGAAAGTTCCTGTCAGGCTGGCAGGTGAAGTAAGTGCCGGCTTGCAGTATTATATTTCCCACATAGGTTTTTCTCCCGATTCGGTCATCGCATATGCCCCCGAAGAAGTGCTCGATACATTGACGGCTGCTTATACCGAGAAAGTGCATCTGCAAAATGTAACGGATACTTTGAACCAGCGGGTAATGTTGCAGAAGATTAAAGGAGTGAAGTTTGTTCCGGCATACGATGACCTGCTGGTGTATGTCGATATGTATTCCGAAAAAACTGTAGAGGTGCCGATTGTGGGCATTAATTTCCCTGCCGATAAGGTGCTGCGTACTTTCCCTTCGAAAGTACAGGTGACGTTTCAAGTAGGTTTGGCGCATTTCAAGGATGCCACATCAGACGACTTTTTTATTGGTGTTACTTATGAGGATATCATTCGGGCCAAGAGTGACAAACTTCCGCTGACTCTAAAGACTTCTCCCGATTATGTCAGTCATGTCCGTATTACGCCAGCTTCGGTCGATTATTTAATAGAACAGACATCGGGGGAGGAAACTGAATGGTGAAGATAGGTATTACCGGAGGAATTGGGAGCGGAAAATCGTATGTTTCCCGCTTGTTGACAGAACACTATGGAATTCCGGTCTATAATACCGATTCGGAAGCAAAACGTCTGATGCTTTCTGATGAAGGGATTCGCCGGAGGCTGACAGCATTGCTTGGAAAAGAGGTTTACAAGAGTGACGGCACACTTAATAAGCCTTTGCTGGCAAATTACCTGTTTGCCGATTCTTGTCATGCCGGGCAAATTAATGCCATTGTCCATCCGCAGGTAAAGGCTGACTTTCTGAAATGGGCGGATTTGCAAACCGGATGTGAGATTGTGGCATTAGAGTCGGCTATCCTTTTTGAGTCGGGCTTCGACAACATTGTAGATAAGGTTGTCATGGTGTATGCTCCGGTAGAACTTCGGATTCGTCGGGTCATGTTGCGTGACGGTACTACCGAAGAGAAAATACGTCAGCGGATAGTAGCTCAGATGGATGATAAAGCCAAGCAGGACCGCTCAGACTTTATCATATTCAATGACGGGAGTCGTCCGTTAAATCTTCAATTAGACGATTTGCAGGAAACTTTAGAAAAAATGATAAAAGGTAACGGATAAAGTTTGTGTATGTCGGTCGTGTATTGTATTTTTGTCCTATTAAAATAAATTATTAAACTAATTAGAAACTCGTATGTTGAAAACTATTTTGGCAATCTCGGGAAAACCGGGACTGTATAAGCTGATTTCTCAGGCTAAAAATATGTTGATTGTTGAAAATATCGCAGATAAGAAAAGAATGCCGGTCTATGCCAGTGATAAAGTGATTTCGTTGGGCGATATTGCTATGTACACCGATGCAGAAGAAGTGCCATTGGCTACTGTGCTCGAATCGGTAAAGAAAAAAGAAAATGGTGCTGAAGTGCAGTTCGATTATAAGAAAGCATCCAGTGACGAGCTGCACGGGTTTATGGCGGCAGTATTACCCAATTATGACCGTGACCGTGTTCATACCAGTGATATCAAAAAGCTGATTCAATGGTACAATCTGCTTGTGTCAAGCGGTGAAACTGATTTTGTAGAAGGTGTTCAGATGGAAACCGTAGAGACTGCTGTTGAAGAATAAACAGAGACTATTTATGCACATTTGAAGCCATAAATTGAATGAATTAAACGACAATTCCTATTTGGGGATATTCAGTAAATGTCCCTAAAACATAAAATGGCATATGGAGATGACAGACGATAATCACTCTATGTGCCATTTTTTATTGTAATTTTTCTGTGTTTCCTCACATAATAACTGTGTCTCCTGACATTACCGATATCTTCGCTTCTCAGATACAAACTTACGGCAGGCATATAAGAAGCTGTTTTGAATTTCTCCAAAAAGTTTTTCTTGGCTTGATGTGTTCGTTTTCGTGTGTGCTTTGGGCGATTTTTTGGTCCTTTCCGCTTCTGTTCTTCGTCAG
>NZ_NFJA01000092.1:0-14550 GCF_002159615.1 Bacteroides sp. An279 | reverse complement strand
CGTCAAGGCACGGAAACTTTTGCTGTTGTCTTTATGGTCGTGGTAATTCATGTCGCAAAGATACGCGTATGCGCGATATATAACAAATCTAAATTACATAAACTCTATTATTCATTGCATTTGCCTGGGAAGTTTGACAGGGTAAAAGGACTGACGGCTATCATCTTGAAAGACAGTGTGGCTCAAAAAGAGCTTCCGGTTATGGAGCGAAGGGAAGGGAAGGAAAAGACTGGATTGGACTTCGCATCCGGAATAAGGGAAAAGTGACGGACATTTACATCAACCAGTTGGCAGACGGACGGTTGATGCATAGCAATTCGTGGATAGAAGCGGATGGTTGGGTAACCGATGCCTATATGTTTGCCGTGTCTTATCCGGAGGGAGATAATCCTACTGAGGCGGATGAACTGTTCCTGGCTTATGGCAGTGCATTGCGCCGTGATGGGGTTTCGTATTTTGCTTCACTTTCTAAGTTGTTTTTTGTACAAAAGGCAGCCGGTGGAGATTTGAACTTATGGATAGACGGACAACCTTATGTAAATGCGTCTTTCCGTTCGGGAAAACGTCCTTCCAGCTTGATTGTGAACGGCGAAGCAATGCATGTGAATTATCAGAATGGTTTGTTGGATGTGAAATATAAAAAATAGAGTAGAATGAGAAAATTAGATATTGTATGTTTAATATGTTTGTTGTGTGGAACTGTTCTTTCCGCCGCCGAATGGCAATGGTCGGTAAAGGTGAAAGGATGCGTGTCAAGAGAAACAGGGGAACCGCAGGAAGCGTTCCTGTGGATACCTCCTGCGTGCGAACGGGTGAAGGCGGTAATGGTGGGACAACAGAATATGTCGGAAGAAACGTTGTTTCATCTTTCCGCATTCCGTGAGGCGATGGGGCGGTTAGGAGTTGCCTTGATATGGATTACACCTGAATTAGACCAGCGGTGGGATGTGACAACCGGTGTACAGGAAGTTTTCGACAAGATGCTTGCCGACTTGGCGGAAGTGAGCGGATATACGGAACTGGTTGACGTGCCGATTGTGCCGATAGGGCACTCGGCGCAAGCTACTTTCCCATGGAACTTTGCCGCATGGAATCCGGAGCGGACATTGGCTGTCATTTCCTTACACGGCGATGCTCCGCGCACCAATCTGACCGGATACGGGAGAGCAAATCTGGAATGGGGGCGCACGCGGAACATCGATGGCATACCGGGGCTGATGATTGAAGGTGAATACGAATGGTGGGAAGCGCGGGTCAATCCGGCATTGGCTTTCCGCATGATGTATCCCGAAAGTTGTATCTCTTTCTTGTGCGATACGGGCAGGGGACATTTCGATGTAGCGGACGAGACGACAGCATATATCGCGTTGTTTATCGGAAAAGCAATGGAGCATCGGCTGGATGAGGCTTCGGGTAAGCTGAAGCTGGTAAATGTACGGGCAGGCTGGCTGGCTTCCCGTTGGAGTCCGGTAGAAGGCAAGCGTCCGGAACCAGCTCCTTATTCGGATTATAAAGGCGATACTCACGATGCGTTTTGGTATTTCGATGAAGAGATGGCAGAGCTTACCGAAGCCCGTTACCGCAAGCATCTGGGGAAGCGGATGCAATACATCGGCATCAGACAAAAGGGCGGGTTGGTGAAGTATGATTCGAAAGCTCACGTACGTATATCTGTGCCTTTTTCTCCTGATGCAGACGGGGTGACTTTTCATTTGAATACTTGTTTTACAGACAGTACGCGCAGCGTTAGGACTGATGAACATGCCGCAGGCACTATTCGTATAGATTGTGTGTGTGGTCCGGTTGAGAAAGTGGACGATACAACGTTTGTGCTCAGTTTTAACCGGATAGGGATGGATAATCCACGGAGGAGCGGAAGCATTACATTGGTCGCAAGCCATCCGGGAGATAAAGTGTATAAAGGTGTGGTGCAGGAGTTGGAGATGAAAGTTCCTCTTCGGATAACAGAGGGGAAGAGGCAAAGCATATTGTTTCCCAGCTTGAATGATGTCCGGCATGGCACGGAACGTCTCGTTTTGCATGCGGAATCCGATTGTGGGTTGCCTGTCCGTTATTACGTAAAGGAGGGACCCGCCGAAGTAAGCGGCAATGAATTGCGTTTTACACCGATACCTCCTCGCAGCAGATTCCCGATAAAGGTTACCGTAGTGGCTTGGCAATACGGCATCGCCGGAAAGGTACAGACTGCCGAGCCGGTAGAGCGGTGCGCACTACGTTCCGCCTGCGCTATCCTTCATGGAGCAAAGATGTGCAAGTCCGTGTTAATGGCAAGCGGGTGAAGGTACGCCAGCAGCCCGGCTCGTATATCGCGATAGAACGGGAGTGGAAGGATGGCGACCGCATCGAAGCGACCTATCCGATGCACCTGACGTTGGAGTCCGCGCCTGATAATCCTCACCGCGCCGCCTTGCTCTACGGTCCGGTGGTGCTTGCCGGAGCCTTGGGTACGGAAGGAATGTTGCCGCCTGCCCCCGATTCGGACCCATCGAAGTATAACGACTATTACACCTACGATTACCATATCCCCGAAGGGTTGCCCACCGGCTTGAAGTGGGATGCGGGGCATCCCGAAAACAGCGTGCAGCGGATTTCGGAGGACGGTTTGCGCTTCCGCACGGCAGACGGCGTGACGGTGTTGCCCCTTTACGATGTGCATCGCCAGCGTTACGTGGTGTATTGGGATATAAAAGAATAGGTAAACGTATAAATGAAGCGGCATGATGAAGAAACGCAGATTCACGCGGATTTTCGCAGATTATAAATTTCAATGTGAATCAAATCTGCGAAAATCTGCGTTTCAAAACAATTCGTCCTACTGGCACCTTCGAAGTGATGCAAAATGGAATTTAGAGGTCTGAAACAGGCTTTGCACCACTTGCAAAATGGTTTTCAGAGGTCTAAATCGGCTTTCGAAGCGGTGCAAAATGGATTTTAGAGGTCTAAAACAGACTTTGCAAGTGTTGCAAAGTCAAATTCAGAGGTCTGAAATGGATTTTGCACGTCTGCAAAGCCCGATTCAGACCTCTGAATTGCATTTTACATGTTTTTCAAGGTGCCGGAAAGCTTACTTTACGGTCACTTGCAACGGGTGGCGCACCTGTTTTGCATAGGCTTTCAGGTAATCGGTCCACGATTCATCCGTGTCGAAGCCGTATTTGCTCCAGCCCGAACCCCAGTAATAGGTGAAGGTGTCGCCGGGACGGTAGGTACAGATTCCTAATACGTGTCCCAAAGCATCGCCCGCGGGCTTTTCGAAGAGCTGCACTTTGGTCTGCACCGCCGTGTCGGGGAATACGGCACCCACATAAACGATGCCGTTGTCCGATTGAGGTTCGGTGGTAGGGTCGGCGTAGGCGATATATCCCTCCTGTGCGTTGTGGGCATAGCCTTCGGCATTGGCGGCATGGAGCACGATTCCTCCTGCCACGGGGGTGGGTTGGCTCAGGTTGGCATACGTTACGGTAGTCTGGTTCAGCTGCGAGCCTTTGTCGAGCCGGATGATGCGGGTTTCCACTACGTCCGTGTCGTTTCCTATCGTCAGCGGGTTGAAGGTAAGTTTCACGGTGAAGCGCAACGGGCCGTTGTCCAGAATTTCATATTCTTTATAACAATACGGATAGACGATGGCAGAGTCGGGCATCAGTGCCGAGGTGCCTCCGCCCAGTGTGGGGCCTACGGCATAGCAGTCCATTCCGTTGCCGTGGTCTACATGGTAGGAGATTTGACGTACCAGTTCGTCGGCTTCCTGTTTTTTGCCAGCCTTGCGCAGGGCGTTGATTTTTGCCCAGGCCGCGGTGTCCAGTTCCATTGCGTAGCGGTCTTCCACTACCAGGCGGTCGGTGTTCTTGGTGAACACGTCGTAGCCGTATGCCTGTTCGCCTTTCTGTTGCAGGGCGGGTCCGTAGGCACGGTAGGCGGCGCGGTCGTTTTCCCAGGCTATGTCGTCCAGACGTTCGGGGTAATGCCTTCCGTATGCTACGGTGTCGGTTTCAGCCGGTGTCCCTTGCCGGATGGTATATGCTTCGGTTCCTTTTGCCGATACCGATACGGGGAATATCAGTTTTCCGTCGTGGGTAAGCTGGTAAGGGATTTCCTGGGCTTGTGCGTTGCAGACGATGATGTGTGCCGTGTCGGGCAGGTTCAGCGATTGGAACACTTGTGCGGCGGGCACTTCTATCATTTCGCCCGTGCGTTCGGCATCGAGCGGGTTGGTTACGGTCACGGTGACCGTTTGGGGATTTCCGCATCCCCACAGGCAGGCTCCCAGAGCCGTTGCCGTCAGAAGTACAATCTTGTTCATAGGTTTTTTATATTAAGTAGGTTTGTTTCTTTGGGGCAAAGGTATGGATTTCTTGCGTTTAGCCAACAGATTTGCAGAAAAATTCGTTCGGATGAAAAATAATTGCATTTTGGTTGAGTGGTTTTGCCTGTTCGTTCGTATTCCTTGACAAAAAGACTAAATTCGTATGAAACATTTTGTAGCAGGAATAATGATGTGTGTGGCGGGCGTTTCGATGTACGCTGCCGCACCGGAGAAATTGGAAGTGAAGTCCCCTGACGGAACGCAGCAGGTCGAGTTCTACGTGTCGCGTTCGGCTTCGGGGGCGAATGTGCTTTGTTATCAAGTGTATTATAAAGGTGAAAAGGTGATTGGTCCGTCGCGTGCAGGACTGGAGTTGGACAACCGGGTATGGGAGATGGCGTTGGGCAAGCGCAGCCTTCCCCAGCCCGACTGCTGGATGGATACGATGGAGGCTGACTCGGTGTCGTACGGGAGTTGTGACGAGACATGGCATCCGCTATATGGCGAACGGGGCACGGTGCGCGACCGCCACAATAGCGGTACGCTGTACCTGTCGCGCAAGGACGGTTCGGGTTACCGGATGAACATCGAGGTACGTGCGTATGATGAGGGCATCGCCTTCCGCTATTTCTTCCCTGAGCATCCGCAGGCCATCTTCCATAAGGTCGTGGGTGACTTGACAGAATATGCGCTGCCCGAAGGCACGAAGGCATGGGCGGAGCAGTGGGCGCAGGCTCCGTTCGAGCACGTGGATGTGAATGCGCTCAAACAGCCGGTGGAGCGTGCATTGACGCTGGAACTTCCCGGCGGAACGTGGATGGCATTGGCTGATGCCGATGTAGACGGCTGGTGCCTGACCAAGTTTCTCACCTCTCAGGAGAAGCCGAATACCTTGACGTCGGTGATGTACAGTCCGGTGGATGCCGTGACCTACTTCGCTTCGCCGTGGAAAGTGATTATGGTGGCGGACAAGCCCGGTGAATTGCTGGAGCATAACGATATCATCCAAAATCTGAACCCGCCGTGCGAGATAGCCGATGTCTCGTGGATAAAGCCCGGCAAGATTATGCGCGAGACCACGCTTACCACGGCTGGGGCAATGGAGACAATTGATTTTTGCGCGGCGCACAAGATTCCTTATATGTTGTTCGACTGGCAATGGTATATGCCCTGTACTTCATTCGACGGAGATGCCACGCAGGTGGTGTCCAAACTCGACTTGCCCAAGGTGATAGCATACGGGAAGAAGAAAGGTGTAGGGGTATGGCTCTACGTCAACCAGCACGCCTTGCAAAAGCAGATGCGCGAGCTGTTCCCGCTGCTGCGCAAATGGGGCGTAGTGGGCGTGAAGTCGGGTTTTGTGCAATATGCTTCCCACCGTTGGGCGGTATGGTTGCACGACATGGTGCGCTATGCTGCCGAGAATCGGCTGATGATAAATATCCACGACGAGTTCCGTCCGTCGGGTTTCAGCCGTACCTATCCCAACTTGCTGACGCAGGAAGGCATCCATGGCAACGAGGAGTTTCCCGATGCCACGCATAATACCATTCTGCCTTTTACCCGTATGATAAACGGGGCGGCAGACTATACCATCTGTTATTACGACAAGCGTCTGAAAACCACCCACGCTCATCAATTGGCTGCATCGCTGGTATTTTACAGCCCGTTGCAGACACTGTTCTGGTATGATAAGCCTTCGTTCTATGGAGGCGAACCCGAAATAACGTGGTTCGAGCAGTTGCAGACGGTGTTTGATGACACGAAAGTCTTGGGAGGGGAGCCGGGCAAGTATGTGAGCATAGCCCGCCGCAGCGGAAAGACTTGGTTCGTAGGGCTGTTGGGTAACAACGAAGCTTCTTCCTGGCAGATTGACTTGTCTTTTCTTGATGAAGGGCAGACATACATTGCCTATGTGTATGCCGACGGTGGAGAAGAGACAGGCACGCGTACGCAAGTGAAATGTTCCGAATGGTTGGTTGATGGCAAACAGGCGTTGCGCTTTGCCTTGAAGCCACGCGGAGGGGCGGCGGTTCGCCTGGTTCCCGTGTCGGACCAGGATGACAGAAAAGTGGAATCTTATCAAGGACAATTATTATAACATACAATAGAAGGAAAATATGAAAACAAGAAATTGGTTGATTGGAATCGGGTTAGTTTGTCTGACGGCTTGTGCAGATACAAAATCTGGCGATGTGTCCGGGCGGTTTGATGCAGACGAAGCATTGGCATATTGTGATGCTCAGGTGCGCCGCACGTTAGACGAGCTGGCTCAACGCGATGGGGGAGTGGATTATACGATGATGCCCCGGAACATAGCCGACAGTGCCTCGCATTGGTACTGCAGCAAAGTGACAAAGGATGAGTGGTGTGCCGGCTTCTGGCCTGGTATCCTGTGGTATGATTATGAGTATACGAACGACCCTGCCATCCGGCAGGAGGCAGAGAAGTTTACCGCTTCGTTAGAATATCTCACCTATGAGCCTGCATACGACCACGATTTGGGATTCCTGATGTTTTGCAGTTATGGGAATGGCTACCGCCTGACACGTAATGAATCTTATCGGCAAGCCATCTTGCGCAGTGCCGAAGCCCTTTCGGCATTGTTCAATCCGAAGGTGGGTACCATGCTTTCGTGGCCCCGTAATGTAGCCATGTTTGGTGGGCATAATACCATAATGGACAATATGATAAACCTGGAGATGTTGTTTTGGGCGGCAAAGAACGGAGGCGATAAAAAGCTGTATGATATGGCGGTGTCCCACGCCGATACTACGATGAAATATCATTTCCGTCCCGACTATACATCGTATCACGTGGCCGTATATGATACCTTGACGGGCGAGTTTGTCAAGGGAGTCACCCATCAGGGATATGACGATAACAGCATGTGGGCACGTGGACAGGCATGGGCTATTTATGGCTATACGGTGGTATATCGCGAAACGAAAGAGCCGCGTTTCCTCGATTTCGTGCAAAAGGTGGCAGACGTGTATCTGGAGCATTTGCCCGATGATTATGTTCCTTATTGGGATTTTAATGACCCTGCCATTCCATACGCGCCCCGCGATGCTTCGGCTGCCTGTGTAGTAGCTTCGGCATTGCTTGAATTATCCGGATATGTATCACCGGAAAAGGGGCAGGAATACAAGAAGGCTGCAGTCTGTATGCTGGAAAGCCTGAGTTCGGACAAATACCGTAGCGGGAAAAGCAAGCCGGCTTTCCTGTTGCATTCCACCGGAAATTATCCGAGTCATTCCGAAATCGATGCAGCCATCATTTATGCCGATTATTATTACATTGAAGCATTGATGAGGCTGAAGCAGATGAAACTGTAGGCAGGTGGGTGATTATTCTTGCCGGATAGTTTGATTATGGCTTAAAAAGTATATCTTTGCGGTAAATGATAAAACAATTCACCACAGAGAGGACACTGGAGAATATCTGTTTGCTGTTATCCGATTTTACGATATACGATTTCATGTCGGAATAGTAAATTGTCAACTCGTAAATAGAAAAGACTCTGTGTGCCTTCTGTGGTGAATTTTATATATTATTCTTTTAAAGAATATCCTCATTTTGCCAAATTGGCTGTTTGCGGATTCATTGGGAAATATTCCATCTTCTGCCTCTGAAATAGTTTTCTCAGGTTGTAAACCGTTTTGCTTCTTCCATCACTTCATCGATACACTTCAATAGGTTGTCGGCATGTGTGCGCGTTTCTTCGCTCCAGGTGGTATCTCCACGGTGTGTTTCCAACCATAGTAACGAAGGGAGTGCATGCCGGGCTTCTATCATTGTGAAAGTGGGCAGCATTTTATGGGCAATTTCACCCAACTGGCGTACGGTGCCGTTTTCCAGTATTTGTAGGATGTGTTCGCGGTTTTTCTGTGTTTCGGCAAGAAAGGTGTTCATAATTTGGCGGGCAGCCTCTGGATCATCTTCCGAGAAAGCAGTCAGAGGGTTGAAGTTGAACCGTTTTTCTATAGATGTGTCGGGCAATTGTTTGGTCGGAACCGGAGTGGTTTGCCAGTCGGTATGCAGCGTGTGCTGGCATATCTTCAGCAGTTCCTGTTGGTTGAAAGGTTTGTAAAGACATCCTGCAAATCCTTGCGTGTGGAAGTCCGTTTCGCTCATGTCGCTTCGTGCGGTGATGGCGATAACGGGCACGGTGTGTGCTTGTGGTGTGACTTGCTTACGTATTTCCTTCAGCAGTTCGAAACCGTTCATGACTGGCATCTGGATATCGGTCAGGATGAGGTCGACAGGTTCCGACTGTAGCAGGCGGAACAATTCTTCGGGACGGGTACAGCAGTGTATGAAAGGGATTTGGCTTGCCGGAAGGTGTGCGAAGAGGTTGCGGAACATAGCTTCGGTGAGATTCAGCTGGATACGATCGTCGTCGATAAGCAGGATGTGTGCCTGCCTGTCGGCATGTAGTCTGATGGGGTCGGTCGTTTCCGGACGTATTGTCTGGGCTAGGGGAAGGGGAAACGATATGTGGAACACGCTGCCCTTTCCGGGGCTGCTCTGGATGTGGATGTCTCCCTTCAGCAGTTCCACCAGTTTGCGTGTAATGGACAGGCCTAGTCCGAAACCTTCCTGCCCTTGTGCGCTGCGCAGGCGGGTGAATTCATGGAATATGCGTGCCTGTTCTTCGGAAGTCATACCGCATCCAGTATCTTTCACACTGAACTGGAAAGAGTTATTTCTATAGCTGATGCTTAGGGTAATAGAACCTTTTTCTGTGAATTTCAGCGCGTTCGACAGCAGGTTTTCTGCTATTTGCCGGATACGGAAGGGGTCACCTTCCAGGTTCAGGGATGGAGTTACATGTTCATCGAATATGAAAGCAAGTTGTTTTTTTTCGGCAATAGGTAAAAAGCTGTGGTAAATATTATCGAATAGTTCGTGGGGATTGAAGCTGACAGGATGCAGGTCCATTTTGCCTGCTTCCAGCCGGTGGTAATCGAGCAAGGATGTGACAAGGTCGAGCAGGTGGCGTGCCGAGTTTTGCATATTGTGCAGGTAGAACAGCTGGCGCCGGTCGTTCACCAGGCGGATGAGCAGGTCTATGTATCCGATAATGGAACCGGCGGGTGCCTTGATGTCGTGTGTAATGGTGAGCATCAGTTTTTCGCGTGCCAGAAGGAGGTTTTCGGCATATTGCTTCGATTTTTCCAGTTCGTGACGATAGTGGTTGCTTCGGGTGATGTCGCGCCAGATGATGATGAAAAACACCAGTGCCAACAGTACGGCAAGGATGGCTATGGTAGCCATTGTATGCGCGGCTTGCTGGCGGATGTCGTGTTCGTGCATTACGCGGCGCTCCATGGCTGCCTGTTCATCGGCTTCAATGGTATCCAGTAATTGGTTTACCCGTTTGCTTAGCATGTTTCCGGCTATGCGGAGCTGGTTGATGCGTACGTCAAGGGTGCGTTGTTGTTCTTGCCGGCTTTGGAACACCTTGTGTTGAATGGTGGTGAGCATACTGGCGATGGTATCGACAGGATTGTATGCTTCATCGATGGTATCGGTATATACCTCTTGCACAACGTTGTTCACATGGGTAGAGTCGGGCTTTCCCGGAGCAAAGAGGTCGGCTAGCCGGCGGAAGAATTTCTTGGGTTTATGATGGATGGTGTAGGTATTGCGGTGTGTTACGATACGGCGCTGCACATGTGTGCCGCTCAGGATAGAGTCTTGTTGCAGAATGAGGCTGTCTATCTGCTGGCGGTAAAGTTCATCGGTAGGGCTTTCGCGTATTACTTCCAGTACGCGCAACATGTTCCATTCTTTTTGTTTCAGAAGTAAGCTTACGGTGTCCAGACGTGCTTGCTGGAGGGTGTCGGTCAGCAGGTTGCGGAGTGAGTCGATGAGTACGCCGGTTTCTTTCATTGTTTTTCTGTAGCGCGGATATTCGTCCAGGCTGCCTGCGCGCAGTGTCTGTCCGATAATCTCGGCATCGTAGAGCTTGGTTACTATCTGATGGGTTGTTTTCCGGCGTGCACTGATGGTTTCCTCAATGCCTGTAGGGGCAGTAAGTAAGTTCATTTGGCGGTAGATGTAGCCGATAGCACCGAAAAGCAGGGCGGTCAGCAGGATAAATCCGAATGCTATTTTAGTGGAAGTGGAAAACATTTTTGTAATTAACAATTATCAATTAATAATTAACAATTAGCAATTAACATCAAGTTGTAGTCAGGTGCCGATACCCTTTTGCACCGGTTTCATCAGCAAGACTCTAGGCTTTTAACTCCTGATTCACATCGCTTACAATTAATAACGGGCATTGTCCAGTGTCTTTACTTTATACCGGAAGCGGAGGTAGTACATGATTCCTGCACTGGTGAGTCCGAACGGGAATGCCATCCAGATACCCGTGATGCCCCAATTGAGGGTAAATCCGAAGATATAGCCAAGGGGGAGTGAGATGACAAAGTAGGCAATGAAAGAGAACAACATCATTGGACGTACATCGGCTATCCCTCGCAGGGCATTGGCGAAGTTGATTTGAAGTCCGTCGCCGAACTGGTAGAGCAGGAATGGCACAATGACTTGTGCCACCATCAGGCTGACAGAGGCATCATCGGTAAACCATCCGCCGATATGGTGACGTAGCAGATAGATGGGTACGGAGGTACAGATTATCATTACCAGAATGATATGGAAACCTGTATTAGCCGTACGGTTCACGTTGTAAAAATCACGTTGCCCCAAGAAATTGCTGATGCGTACTGATACGGCTGCTCCCATGCCATAATACATCATAAAGCAGATTTGCGACACGGCTATCATTACTTGGTAAGTGGCAAGTTCGGTACTTCCCAGCCAGCCCACCATAATGGCACTGAGGCTGAAAGAGGCCGTTTCCATACCCATCTGTGCAGCAATGGGCCATCCCAGCCGGTTGAGCAGAGTGAAGTCGGCCCGATTGATCTTGCCTGTGGAGAAACCTTTGCGGAAATGCCGGTAGCGGTTGGTGAAGAAAAACAAAACCACGTATGCCACTACCATCAGGATGCGGGAGATGAGGGTGGAAAGTCCGGCACCGGTCAGTCCCATTTCAGGAAGCCCCAGTTTGCCATAGATGAGAATATAGTTGCCGATGATGTTCAGCAGGTTTCCGCCCAGCAGGATCCACATTGACACTTTCGTGTCGGTGATACCATCGGAGAATTGTTTGAAGGCATTGAACCACAGCACGAACGGCAATGAGACGAACAGTACCATAAAGTACGGACGCATATAGGGAATCAGTTCATCGGGTTGCCCCAGCCGGTCAAGATTGAGGTAGAGTGCCAGTAGCAGGGCACATACCAGTGCCGCCAGCACGGTATTTGCCAGCAGGCTGTTTTTTAGCACTTGTCCGGTTTCGAATGTTTTTTTTTCTCCGAAAAGCCGTCCCACCACCGGTGTTAGTCCGTAAGCAAACCCGGTGCTGAAGATGATGGCAAGATTGAACATATTATTGACAAAACTGGCGGCGGCAAGCTCTACCGAGCTATGGTGTCCCACCATAATTGTGTCGGCAAAGCCCAGCACAATGACGCCTATCTGTCCGATAACGATGGGAAGCCCTAAGCCAAGCAGGGCACGGTAGTGTGTGTTCATGTGTTTTTTGCTTTATAATAAAGAATGCTGCAATTTTCGGGCACGAATGTTTTCCGGGCAGTTTCCTGTACTTGTCCGGTGGTGATGGCCCGGTACTTGTCTACTTCGCGGTTGATGTCTTCTGCCTTGCCTATCAGTTCGAAATAAGCCAGGTTGGTGGCTACGTTCAGGTAATTCAGGTTGTTGAATATCTGTTCGCTTTCGTAGCGGTTTTTCACTTTTTCCAGCTCAGCTTCAGAGACGGATGGCGTTTTCAGTTTGTCCAGTTCTTCCCACACGGCTTTTTCGGCTTCTTCCAGAGATATGCCTGCGGCAGGCTTGCCGGTAATGTGCAGCAATCCTTCGTCAAGGCTTCCTGATATGTAGGCATCAATGGATGCGAAAAGTTTCTTTTCCTGTACCAGGTTTTGGATAAAACGCGATGACCTGCCGTTCGACAAGAGGTCGGTGATGAGGTCGTACACGTAATATTCGGGTTGGAACCGGTTGCATATATGGAATGCCATATATAGGGCATCGATAGGTACTTTGCGCGTTACGGTAAGCCGGCGGACGGAGGTTTGCTTCCGTTCGGTGGGTAGGTGGCGTTCGGGTATTTTGCGTGCCGGGATGGGACCGAACCATTTTTGTGCCAGACGCACGGTGTCTTCAAACGGGATGTGTCCTGTTACGGATAAGATGGCATTGTTGGGCGCATAAAAACGGTAGAAAAAGTCTTTCACTTCTTCCAGTGTGGCATTGGCGATATGGCTGATTTCTTTCCCGATGGTGGGCCAGCGGTAAGGATGATCCTGATAAGCCATTTCGCGAAGCAGGTGTGAGGCATCTCCATAAGGCTGGTTCAGGTTGCGCTGTTTGAATTCTTCTATTACCACTTGCCGTTGCACTTCCAGGCTTTGAGGACTGAAGTCTAGGCTCAGCATACGGTCGCTCTCCAGCCAAAAGCCGGTCTCTACGTTCTGGTAGGGGAGTGTAATGTAGTAGTTGGTGATGTCGGTATTGGTCCAGGCGTTGTTTTCGCCTCCGGCATTTTGTACGGGAGTGTCGTAGTCGGGGATGTTTGCCGAACCTCCGAACATCAGGTGTTCGAACAGATGTGCGAATCCTGTATGGTCGGGGTCTTCGTCACGCGACCCTACATTGTACAGGATATTGAGCGCTACCATTTGGGTGGAGCGGTTTTCGTTATGCACAATACGCAGTCCGTTTTCCAATGTATAATGGTTTACCTTTATCATATAAGTGAAGAATTAAGAATGAAGAATGAAGAACCGCTTCGCCCGCATGGAAAATTCTTCATTCCTCATTCTTCATTAATTAATAATGCTTGCTTTGGTGATACGGATGTTTTCCGTCGGGCGGTCTGCCTTGTTGGTTTTGGCTGCCTCAATTCGTGCCACGGCATCCATTCCTTCCACTACTTCACCGAATACGGTATAGTCGCCATCCAAATGGGGTGCTCCGCCTTCTGTTGTGTAAATCTTGATTTGTTCGGGGGTGAATCTGCGGATACCTTCTTGCAGTTGTTGTGCCTTGGCTTGTGCTTCCAAGGTGTCTTGAAGGGCAAGCAGGCCAGCCATATCATTAGCCTTGCGCATCTTGTAGATTTCCTTCATGTGCTTGCGGGCGAGGTTTTGGAAGATGGTGTCCAGACGTCCTTGGTTGATGTTTTTTTCCATTTGGATAAGCTGGTCTTCACTGAACACGTTACCTGTCACGATATAAAATTGGCATCCCGATGAGGCGCGTTCAGGATTGACGTTGTCGGGCTGGCGTGCGGCAGCCAGTGCACCACGCTTGTGGTAGCGTGTGTCGACAAATTCAGCCGGTATAGTGTAACCCACGTCTCCGCTTCCCAATGAAGCCGTATCGTTGGCGGTTTTGCTGGTGGGGTCTCCTGCCTGAATCATGAAGTTTTTGATAACGCGGTGGAATAGTGTGCCGTCATACACGCCCTCTTTCACCAGCTTGATGAAATTGTCGCGGTGTTTCGGGGTTTCATTGTATAGCTTTACGGTAATGTCGCCCATTGTGGTTTCCAGGCATACCAAAGTTTCGTCTCCGTTTGTCATAAATTTGTTCGTTTTGCGATTGCCCGTGCAGGCGATGCTGCAGGCTATCAGGGTTAATAAAAAGATTGCTTTTCTCATAATTCGAGGTGTTTGCTGTGCAAAGGTACGAAAAGGCATCCAGTTTTTGGGAAAATTGGATGTAGAAATTTGTTGTTATCCTTTGCGCGATATGAAATTATGCATTTGGATTGATGCTATATTGGACACAACCCACACTGCATGTGGGGAAAAACGCTCACTTGCCTGTTACGTATGACAGATGTCATATATGGATAATACAAATTTGTAAGATTCTACACTGGCAGGATAAAGAAAACATTTTTTAGAGAAAAGATACGCATTTCTGGATAACAAAAGCCCCCGACCGCTCTTTGCAGCCGGGGGCTTTTAAATGCAAGTTTAACTTAACTATTATCTGTGAGTAATCATTGAATAGAGTTTATGTAATTTAGATTTGTTATATATCGCGCATACGCGTATCTTTGCGACATGAATTACCACGACCATAAAGACAACAGCAAAAGTTTCCGTGCCTTGACG
>NZ_NFJA01000091.1:0-14952 GCF_002159615.1 Bacteroides sp. An279 | reverse complement strand
TGTTTTGAATTTATCGTGCGATGATTTGGGATGAGTTTTTGAGGCATTTTTGCTTCTGTGATGAGGAAGATAGCGGGCTATCTGACGAAGAACAGGAGCGAAAAGGACCCAAAAATCGCCCAAAGCACACACGAAAACGGATACATCAAGCCAAGAAAAACTTTTTGGAGAAATTCAAAACAGCTTCTTAATCAAAATCCCAAAATCCTTCCCAATATTTGGAGTTTCTGATAGGGTTGTATTATCAATCCGGACGGCATCCTTTTATGGTTTTCCTATCAAAACCGTACGTTCTCCAATTGAAAACCGTACGTTCTCGATATGGAAACCGTACGGTTTTCATATGGAAAACGTAAAAAGAAGGTAGCCTGTAACAGATCCTGAACCATTCAATCATATATTGATTCGTATCTGCTAAGCAAATTTGTTGGAGAAATTAAAACAATCTCTTACAACATAGTAAAACAATTGGTTTGCGGATATATTCATCTGTAAAAATCATCCAAACAGATGACAAAATCGTCTATATCCTGTTTAAACGTGCTGTACAGCATATTCTGTAGACCTCTACACGACTATTTTCTTATAAGTATGGACTATCTTTTTATCCGGTTTTCAGATTTCCTCCTACATTTGTGCAGATGAAATTTTAAAAATAATAATATGAAGAACTATCTGTTAACACTGATGAGCGGACTTGTAGCGTTGGGAGTCACTTCGTGTGGCAAACCTGCCTATATCCAGCCCGATGCTCCCATTCAGGAAGTGCCGTTCACTCAGGTGCACCTGAGCGATAGCTTCTGGTTGCCCCGCATTGAGACCAACCGCACTGTGTCCATCCCCTCCGCATTTAAAGAATGTGAGAAAAACGGACGATTTGATAACTTCGCCATTGCCGCCGGACTGAAAAAAGGAGAGCACCGGGGTGATTTTTCTTTCGACGATACCGATCCTTATAAGGTAATAGAAGGGGCATCGTATTCGCTCGCGGTGAAATATGACCCGCAACTGGACCATTACCTGGACAGCGTCATCAACATCATTGCCGCGGCGCAAGAACCGGACGGTTATCTTACTACCTGCGTCACCAATAAATGTTATCGTCTCTCCGGATGGTGGGGACGCTCGAAATGGGAAAAAATCAACAGCCACGAGCTGTACAACAGCGGACACATGTACGAAGCAGCCGTCGCCCATTACCGTGCTACCGGCAAGCGTACCTTCCTGGATGTCGCTATCAAGAATGCCGACCTCGTCTGCAAGACCTTCGGACCGAAGGAAGGACAGATACACCGCCCCAGCGGACACCCCATCGTAGAGATGGCACTCTGCAAATTATATAAGGTGACGGGCGACCGGAAATACCTCGACATGGCGAAATACTTCGTCGAAGAAACCGGGCGGGGCACCGACGGGCACAAGCTGAGCGAATACAGCCAAGACCATAAGCCCATCCTGCAACAAGACGAAATCGTGGGCCACGCCGTACGTGCCGGCTACCTCTATTCGGGTGTGGCAGATGTGGCAGCCCTTACTCATGATACGGCTTATTTCCATGCCTTGACCCGCCTGTGGGACAACCTCGTAAGCAAGAAGCTATACATCACTGGCGGCATGGGGTCGCGTGCACAAGGCGAAGGCTTCGGACTGAATTACGAACTGCAGAACCACACCGCCTATTGTGAGACTTGCGCTTCCATCGCCAACGTGTACTGGAACTACCGCATGTTCCTTGCCACAGGCGAATCGAAATACATCGACGTGCTGGAACGTGCACTTTACAACGGTGTCATCAGCGGCGTTTCGCTCAGTGGCGACAAGTTTTTCTACGACAATCCGCTGGAATCGATGGGGCAGCACGAACGCCAACGTTGGTTCGGTTGTGCTTGTTGCCCGGGTAATGTGACCCGCTTCATCGCTTCCGTGCCCAACTATGCCTACGCCACCCAGCAGAACGATATCTACGTCAACCTCTATATACAAGGTAAAGCCGAGATGCAGCTTGCCGACAGCACCCACGTCACACTGGAACAGACCACCGGATATCCTTGGAACGGTAAGATAGCCATTAAGGTGACGCCTGATAAAGAAGGAGAGTTCGCCATCCGCCTGCGCATCCCCAGCTGGGCAAAGAGTGCTCCGGTAGCATCCGACCTCTACGCTTATACCGATGCTCCTAAGAAATATACCTTGAAAGTAAACGGCTCGTCGGCACGGGCTGCCGAAGGTGATGGCTATGAAACCTTGGTCCGTAGCTGGAAGGCAGGCGATGTTATCGAGCTGGATCTTCCGATGGACGTACGTCGCATCCAGGCGAACGACTCGGTAGAAGTAGACCGTGGCATGCTGGCACTGGAACGCGGACCTATCGTATTCTGCCTGGAAGGCAAAGACCAACCCGACAGCACCGTGTTTAACAAGTTCATCACCCCCGACACACAGATTGACGCCACCTACGAAGCCAACCTGCTCAACGGCGTGATGGTATTGAGCGGGGCTGCCAAGGAAGTGGAACGCGACGGCTCGGTGAAAGACCTGACCTTCCGCGCCATCCCCTACTCTACCTGGAACAACCGCGGTGCCGACCAGATGGAAGTATGGATTCCCGAATCCAAGGAATACGCTACCCCGACACCCGAACCGACCATAGCCAGCAAGGCACAGATGTACTCGCTTCCTACCCAAGCTACCACCGATGTGCCCGCAGCCACCAGCAACCTGCAATGGGCATGGGGCTACAACGACCAGTGGGAACCGAAACGTTCGAGCGATACTTCCAAGCCCTACCATTACTGGTGGCTGCGCCAAGGCTCGAAAGAGAATGTGTGCTACCGCTTCAGTCAACCCACCGAGGTAAAATCCGTAGACGTGTACTGGCTGGATTTCGACCACTACGACGGAAACTTCCGCACGCCCGCCTCGTGGAAGCTCTACTACAAACAGGGCAACCAATGGAAGGAAGTGGAAGCGCAAAGCCCTTACACCACCGATAAGGACCGCTACAACCACCTCGACTTCCATCCCGTGAAAACCACCGACCTGATGATTGTGGCACAGCTGCAAGAAGGAACGTCGGGAGGAGTGATAGAGTGGAAAGTAGAATGACAGTGAATAATTAGCAGTGAACAATTAATAATTAATAATTAACAGTGAATAATTAACAGGAACAAAGAATGGCTATTCCCGCTATTCCTTGTTCACTGTTAATTCTTAACTAACTATTAACCTTTAAATACAAACAGAATGGATACACATGGAAACCGCGCGTTATTCAGTCGCGCAATGGTGAAGGTGGCCGCTTGTACCATGCTGGCAGCAGGGTTGCCATTGGCAATGTATGCCGAAGCAGGGAACACGGAAGCCGCTGTGATAGCTGCCCAACAAACACGGACCGTCAGCGGGCAGGTGGTAGACTCGAACGGTGAAAGCATCATCGGAGCCAACATCGTAGAGAAAGGAACGGCCAACGGTACGATTACGGACATGGACGGCAAATTCTCGCTGAAGACAGCACCCAACGCTACCTTGGTCATCAGCTACATCGGCTACAAGACCATCGAAATGAAGGCAAGCGAAGTAAAGGCCGGACAAACCATTACCCTGCAAGAAAACGCCGAAATGATGGACGAAGTCGTAGTCATCGGTTACGGTACGCAGCGCAAGGGTGATGTGACCAGTGCCGTGGCTTCGGTGAAAGCAGAAGATTTTACAGTAGGTAAGATTACCGATGCCGCCGAACTGGTGAAAGGAAAGATTGCCGGTCTGAGCGTCACCAACTCTAGCGGTGACCCGACGGCTACCTCTTCCATCATGCTGCGTGGTATCAATACCGTGTCGGGTAACACCAACCCGCTTATCTTGGTAGACGGTATCGAAGGCGACCTCACCACCGTAGCGCCCGAAAACATCGCTTCCATCGACGTACTGAAAGACGCTTCGGCTGCCGCCATCTACGGTACCCGTGGTGCCAACGGTGTCATCTTGATTACCACCAAGACCGGACGCCGCGACCAGAAAGCCGACATCACTTATTCGGGTTACGTATCGTTCTCGAAATGGACAGACACACCGGAGTTCATGGATACGCATGACATCATCTACGGACGTACCGCCTATACCTACGAAGGCTACGACACCGACTGGCTGAAAGCCATCAGCCGCAAGGCGGGCTTCAAGCACAACCATTCGCTTTCTATGAACGGTGGTACGAAAACCTCTACTTACTCCGCCAACGTCGTTTACAGCAACGATGAAGCTATCATGCGCAAGAGCGACAACGAAAACCTGAAGATGCAGTTGGACTTTACCCAATACGCTTGGAACGACAAACTGAAGTTCAACTTCAACGCCTTGATCAGCCGACAGAAGTATTCGTTGAACAACAATACCTACGCTTACCGCCAGGCGATTATCCGTAACCCGTCGGAACCCATCTATAACGAAGACGGAACCTATTACGAAAACTTCAACCGCCTGAACTACATCAATCCGGTGGAAATCCAGAACGAATACGAAGGCGATACCCGCGTCCGTTTCTACCAAATGACGGGTAACGTCACCGTAGAACCCATTAAGGGATGGCAGACCAATGTGATGCTCTCGTTGAACGAATCGGCAAGCGTCAGCCAGTCGTTCACTTATCCGGACTATTACACCTTGGCGAAAGAAGACAACTACAACGGTTCCGCTTCGAAGAGCGAAGGCAACTATCGCAGCCAGACTTTGGAAATCACTTCGCGCTACAACCATACATGGGGCGAACACCGCTTCGAAGGGTTGGTAGGTTACAGCTACCTCTACAACAAGTACGATGGTTTCTCTGCCAGCAACGGAAACTTCCCTTCGGTAGCTTACCTCTACAACAACTTGGGACTGGGTACGCTTCTGACCGAAGAAGACCGCCATGCGGGCATGGGCTCTGACGCATACGATGACACCCTTGTTGGTTTCTTCGCCCGTGTCAGCTACGGCTACGCCAACCGCTACAACGCCCTGCTCAGCATCCGCCACGAAGGATCCAGCAAATTCGGTGCAAACAACCGGTGGGCTACCTTCCCCTCCGTTTCGTTGGGATGGACCATCAGCAACGAACCGTTTATGGAAAAGACCCGCTCTTGGCTGAACAACCTGAAACTGCGCATAGGGTACGGTGTGACCGGTATCACCCCAACCAGTTCTTATCGGGCACAATACCTTTACGACATCGCTCCCTACGGTGACATCCAAGACCAAAGCGGAAATTGGATCCAAACATTGGAAGTTATACAGAATCCCAACAAAGACCTGAAATGGGAAACCACCCGTGAATGGAACTTCGGTTTAGACTGGAGTGTGCTGGATGAACGCCTCTCCGGTAGCATTGATGTCTATCACCGTAAGACTTCCGACTTGATGTACTCATATAGCGTACCTGTACCGCCCAATTTGTATGGCTATACCCTTGCCAATGTAGGTGATATACGTAACGTAGGTGTGGAAGTCATGGTGACCGGTGTACCCGTCCGGACCAAGGATTTCGAGTGGAGCACCACCCTGACCCTTTCGCACAACAAAAACAAGCTGCTCAAACTGAGTAACACTTTGTACGAGACCGATGACTTTCACGAATTATATGGCGGATTGGGCGAACCCATCAGCACACCGACCCACTATATGGAAGTAGGCCACAGTTTAGGCGAGTTTTGGGGGCTGAAATACGTAGGAGTCAGCGAAAACGGAGTACCCATCGTACAAGTAAGTGACGGCAACGGAGGTTGGGTGAATGAAGAATTCAACACAAACCACAATGTGATGGAAAACCGCCAACGTCTGGGCAACGGACTGCCGAAAGTCTATTTGGGGTGGGGACATACCTTTAACTACAAAGGCATTGACTTAAACTTGCAGTTTACCGGACAATTCGGTTACAAGATTCTGAACGCATGGCGTTGTTTCTATGAAAACAACTCCATCGCCTACAACCGCCTGAAGACAGCTTACGACCTGCGTCCCGCCATCAACTTGGACGGCACGCCCGTATTGGATGCCGACGGCAACCAAAAGATGGTACGTCTCTCGAATACAGCCGCCCAATATTTCTCGAGCGACCACTTGGAAAACGGCGACTTCCTGAAGCTGAGCAACATCACCTTGGGTTACACCCTGCCGCTGAAAGGCAAGATAAAGGATTATATCAACAACCTGCGTATCTATGCATCGGCAAGCAACGTTTTCTGCATCACTGGTTACTCCGGATTAGACCCGGAGGTAGATAATGCTTTCCAGACACCGGGCATCGACTACCAGGATAAATACCCTACTACCCGTTCGTACACGGTAGGTTTAACGCTTAACTTTTAACGAATGAACACCATGAAAAAGATAGTTAAAAACATATTGTTAGGAATGTTCGTCGGCTGCAGCCTGAATGTGACAACATCATGTACCGACCTGACCGAGACCCTCTATAGCGACTTGAACGACACGAACATTGACCTGACCAACCCGGATGACATCCAGTTGTTGGAAGGCCAAGCCATCGCCCAATACCGATACCTGCATACCAGTTGGTTTGGATTGTTCCATCAGTTGGAAATCTGCACTGACCAGTACATGGTTCCCCTGCGCATTGGTATCGGCTGGGGTGACGTTTACATCAACGGACACAAACACAATTGGGATTACAACTTCGGTTTGTCGGAAAACAATTGGGGTTATGCGTACAATTGTATCAACTATTGTAACATGGTACTGGACAACCTGCCCGAAGATAATGTAGAAGACCGCGCACAGATGCGTTTCTTCCGTGCCCTAACTTACTACCACTTGTTAGACCTTTTCCGCAACATTCCGCTGCAGACCACAATGAACAATCCCGATGGTTACGTGCCCGAACAGGTGTCGGGAGAGGAAATCTATAATTTCTGCGTCAGCGAACTGAACGACATCAAAGATGTCATCACCACCGATTACATCCACGGCTGGGGCAACAAGTACGCCGTATGTATGGCACTTGCCAAGCTGTACTTGAACAAAAACGTTTACTTGGGCACCAACGACAACCAAGGCTATGAAGACGCCTTGGCAGAAGTAGAAACCGTCCTGACCGAAGGAGGCTTTGAGTTGGCACCCAACTACAAAGACAATTTCCGCGAAAATCTGGAAGGTAATCCCGAAATCATTTTCTGCGTACCGGGCGACCGTACCCATGCCGTCAACTTCAACCTGATGACCTACGTCATGCCGCAAGCCGGTATGGATGCTTACGCCAGCACCGCTACCGCCACCAACGGTTCGTGCGCCATCCCGCAGTTTATCGATACCTATTCCGCCAACGACAAACGTTTGGCTGATACCTGGGCAATGGATTTGCAGCACTACGCCGTAGAGAATGCCGACGGTACATATACCCCCAATGCGGGCGACCCCATCCCCTTTACGGCCGATGACTGGTCGGGCACGGGTTACCTGAACTACAACAAGAACGTGCACTCCATCGACGGTGCCTACCAGCAAGAAGGTTACCGCCTGCACAAGTACGAGATAGTAGGAGGAGGTAACTGGGGAACTACCTCGGACGACTTGGTCATCTTCCGCCTGGCGGATGCCATGTTCATCAAGGCGGAATGCTTGCTGCGCTTGGGACGCGACGAACAGACCGCAGCCGACTTGGTAACAGAAGTCCGCAAACGTTCGTTTGAATCGTTGGCGGAAGCCACCCGCACCGTAGCCGACCTGAAAGGCGGAAGCGTATATGCCTACGGACACAGCGAGTATGAGCCGATAGCTTACAACGACTGGAGCAACTACATCAGCACTTACGAAGGTGGCGATGACATCGAGTTGGGCGGCTTGTTCGACGACTTAGGTTGGGAGTTCGCTTGTGAAGAGCACCGCCGTCAGGACATGATCCGCTTCAAGATGGCAGACGGACGCAACGTGTTCAACGGCAAGTCTTACTTCTGCAAGGATGCCGTCACTACCGACCACTGGAACATCTTCCCGATTCCGGAAAGCGTGATGCGTACCAACACCACCATCGAACAGAATCCGGGCTATACGGGAGCAAAATAACCATCAACCTTTTTAATCATTTATCCTTATGAAAAAACTATATTACATATTTCTATTGCCCGCCTTCCTGTTCCTTACAGGAGTCACTGCTTGTGGCGACTACGATATGGACGAAATTACGGGCTTGCACATCTTGACCGATGACGAAATGGAAGAAATCCGCCGGCAAGACTCCATTGCCGAGGCACTGCGCCAGCAAATCAATGCCGACTTGATACTGGAATACACCGTAACAGATTATTTTGCCACTACCTATACTACGCAACGCCTTGATATTGATATCGCAGCCATTGCCGAATGCTTCGGACTGACCGAAGAAGAAGTGTTGGCAGGTATCAACCAAGACACCGGCGCGCCTACCATCAATGGATTCGCCATCCAAGCCAGCACCCACCAAGACTATACACTGAACCGAAGCACCACCAACGGTGTGTGGGGACACTGGTTTGACAACAATGGCGATGCCGGGACATGGAATGATTTGAGCGCATTAGGTACGCTTTCTTTCTATTGTGAATGGCAAGGATTCCCAGATGACGAAGATGAAAACAATTACTTCAATATTGGTCAGAATCCCAACACATTCACCACCCCGCAAGAATGGACGGTATACGAATGCCTCTCTTACGAAGACAAGCGTGTAGCGGTAGCCATTACGTACATCTTGACCGAACGGGGTGACGTAACGGCAGAAATAGCCAATACGCAACAACTCACCTTGGATATGAACCCGGCAAGTACCTACGACATGGTGAACGTGAAGTTTGACCCCGACCAAGTGACCGCAGCGTTGGGTATCGCTTCGATGGACGAAATAGAAGGCTACCTTGGCGTACAGGCAGACGGCAGCTATGCCCAAGAGACCAATGCCGGAACCAACGGATTCTGGTACGATGCAGACGGTGGCGCAAATGCCTATAGTGAAAACTCACGCGTTTATACATCGTATGGCGGTGACGGCTGGCCTGTAGACGAAATCGGCATCGGACAATATCCGGGCAACTGCGCCGTGGGCGACTCGTACACCGTGAAGTACGGCTTCTTGGCTAACAACAAGATTGCGATGATGGAAATCACCGTAAACATCGTGGCTTACCAAGACCCGGAAACCGCTCCCGAAGGTGAACCCGAAGAACTGACCATCGATGTAAACTTGCAAAAGAACTACACGAACGACTTCGCTCCTGTACAAGTAGATGTACGCGAAACGCTCCGCCAGGCATTCAAGATGACCACGTATCAAATACACAGCGCACGTGTATCGGGCGACCTGAAGATTTACTGCCAGACGGAAACAGCGGAAGAACCCGAATACACTGCCGATGTGCCGGGATACTGGCTGGCTGCTGACGGTTCATCTGCCGCATATGCCGACGGTCTCTGCTGGGTTAGCTTAGGCACCAGCGAAACAGAACTCTACCTGTATGGCGGCAACCATCCGGAAAATGTTTCGCCTACAGCCGGAACTACGCTGACTACCACGTACATCATTACGTGTAACGGAGGCAAAGTTACGGTGAACATCAACTTCCAGGTAGACCCGGAAGCGGCTGAATAAGCAAGAAGCCCTCCGAGGGTAAATCTAAATGGAACTGAGCACAAAGGCATAAAGCTTTTTCATTGATACATAAAAATAGTTTCGTTGCATCTTTTTGCCTCTGTGTTCAGTTTCTCAATTATGACAGACCTTCGGTGAGAATAATGTCGGGGTATATCGCTCCTACACACAAATCTTAAAAATATAATGACTATGACAAAATTATCTAATTGGCTATTGATACTGTTTATGGCATTCTTTGCCGTAAGCATCACCAGTTGTAACGATGATGAGGAAGAATACTCTGCAGATTACCTTCTCAACATCGCCGAAGAAAACCTGAACATTTCAGCCCCTGCTGAAGCCAGTTCATACGAAGTGGGAATAGTAGCCCGCGCCATTTGGAAAGCTACTGTTACAACAGACAGTGGTGAAGAATGGATTACCCTGACTACCGGAAGCGACACGGGAGGATATAACACCTTGGCTTTCGACGTAGCGGAAAACACAACGGGAGCTACCCGTACTGCCACCATCACCATCACTTGCCACACGGCACAAAAAGTGATTACCGTGACACAAAGTAATTAACCATCTAACAAAAATGGATTATGACAACAAAGCTAAATTGGCTACTGTTATGCTTCACTGCTATCTTCGCTTTCTACTTCACCAGTTGTAAAGACGATGAAGAAGAATATTCGGCAGACTATCTGCTCGCCATAGCCGAAGAAGACATGAACATATCGGTAGACGCAGAAACCACTTCTTATGAAATAGAACTGACTGCCCGTGCCATCTGGAAAGCTACTGTCACGGCAGGCAATGAAGACGGGTGGCTCACGCTGGAAAATGATGGAGATACCGGAGGCGTTAACACATTGAGTTTCTCTATGGAAGAGAACACTACCGGAGCCACACGTACCGCTACGATTACCATCACTTGCCATACGGCACAAAAGGAAATCACCGTAACCCAAAGTGGCTCGGACTTACAAATCATGGACGAATCGGAGATAGAAGACTTCGAAAAGTACTATAAGCCTGCCGAGTTCGCCTCGATGGACATGCTGCGCAGCGACGCACAATGGTCGTGGTTCCGCTCGAAGCAGAGCGAACACTTCTTCGTGTTCTGGGAAGCGGGCTTTGGCGACGACCCCAATGCTGAAACCGTTCCGGCGAACATGCGGGTGGACATCGATGACCTGCTGGAGAAAGCCGAACAGTTCTACCAGACCAACATCGAGAAGTTAGGCTTCGCCGAGACGGGACAAGGCAAATCGAGCCTGGACCAGTACAAGATGGAAATCTACCTGCTTTACCAGGAAGAATGGCTGGCTACCGGATCGGGTTACGATGACGTAATCGGCGCACTGTGGGTGAACCCCAGCACTTGCCAGCCCGTAGGCTCGACCATCGCCCACGAAATAGGCCACAGCTTCCAATACCAGGTGTATTGCGACAAGGTGTACCAAGGCGAGGCGAATGACTTCCAGACCGGATTCCGCTACGGCTATGAAGGCAGCAACGGAGGAAACGGCTTCTGGGAACAATGCGCGCAGTGGCAATCGTTCCAAGACTATCCCGAGGAGATGTTCACCACCTACAACTTCGACGTATGGCTGGCAAACAACCACCGCCACTTCGAACACGAATGGATGCGCTACGCCAGCTACTGGCTGCAAACCTACTGGACGGACAAGCACGGGGACGACGCGGTGGCAAACGTATGGAAGAACTCGCACGCGCCGGAAGACGCCATCGCGGCTTACATGCGCCTGTATGCCAACAACAGTTGGGAAACGATGAAAGAGGAACTGTATGACTACGCCGCACGCATGGCCACCTTCGACATCGACGGCATCCGTGAATACTCGGACGGCTACTTGGGACGTTACAGCACGATGCTCTACCCGACAGCGGACGGTTATTACCAGGTGGCATACGCCGACTGCCCCGAAACAACCGGATTCAATGTCATCGCCCTCAACGTGCCCGAAGGACAAACGACCGTATCGGCCGACTTTGAAGGACTGATGCCTGGAAGCCCTTTGGCTGCAGACGACCCGGGCGAATACATGGACACGGAAGCAGTGGCGGGTACGGTGAACACCTATAATAATATAGGCGCAGCATCGGACGCGGGCTGGAGCTATGGCTTTGTAGCCCTGACCAGCGGCGGCACACGGGTATACAGCGAACGGTATGCAGCCGAAGCGGGCAACGCCAGCTTCACGGTTCCTGCCGGAACGGAGCAACTGTACTTCATCGTGCAAGCAGCCCCGAAGACTTACAAAGCCCATCCGTGGGACGAAAAGGACCTGACCGACGAGCAATGGCCTTATAAAGTGAAATTCAACGGCACAGACTTATTGGGTTCGGTTGTAATAGATCCGGACGCCCAGCCAACGGATGTAACCTTTACTTACGACCTAAGCTTCCCCGCCACTACCAACGGTGACTACACGGGAACAACCGTCAGCGTCATCAACGAAGGGGACATGGAGGAACTGGCACAGGCATTCGTGATGCAGCCCAGCCTGATTGCCTCGAAAATCATGGAGGCAAACGCTACGCCCGCAGAGGGACAAATCGCCTTTGCCGCCGTGCAGGCAGACGGCTCGCTGGAATACAACTGCACCGCCAACGGCTTAGGGTTCTGGTACGATAAGGCAGGGAACGCCATCGGCTGGGGAGACGACAGCTACGTCTACTCGGAATTCAACAAGGATACGTTTACCTTCACCATCGGGCAATTCCCCGACCATTGCACCGCAGGCGACACCTACACCATCCGGGAAGCACTGGTCTACACCCTGAACGGCACGCAATACACTGCTACCTTCGTATTCAATATACGAATTTTATAAAGAAATCGAACGCGGAGATGCAAAGACGCAGAGGTTATAGTAGAGAAGGCAAAAGGACACAAAGCCAAACAACACTCTCGCTGCGCTTTTGCTTGAAATGAATATTCGCAACAGTCCATGTAGGGGCGGGGTTCGCCCGCCCGTATGCATCCACGTGAATGCATTCGGGCAGGCAGACCCTGCCCTTACAGGTTAACCGGCAAGATGCGGACATTCATTAAAAATAAACTCTGTGCCTTCGTGTCTCTGTGTTCCATTTTTTCGGGCAGGCAGACCCCACCATCTTTTACCCAAGCCACACACTGAAATTTACTTACCCTAACGTGAATTCACTAATCTTTCTTTTCATTTAATTATTAAAGTTTTCTCAGAGAAGTTCGTTCTAATCAGATTAATTTTGTAGTTTTGTATTTGTAACATTCATTATAATGAAGATTAATATATAAAAGTGTATTTAATTATCATTATAATGATATATAAATATGGAAAATATGGCAGACTTTTATGAATACTCTACTCCCGAGATTGTAAGGCTATTAGGTGCCCGGTTTAAGGAATACAGAATACGCTGTAATCTTACTCAGAAAGATGTTTCCGAGCAATCGGGAATTGGACTTACCACCATCCACAAATTTGAGAACGGCACTGCAGGCAATATTTCATTGTCCACATTTATCGTGTTGCTGAAAGTCGTTGGGCAGATCAACATGATAGACCATATTCTTCCAGAGCTACCAGAATCTCCTTACCTGATGCGTAAAGACGATAAAAAGACACAGCGCGTAAGACACTCCAAATGATACGAACTATGGTACAATCTTTAAGAGTAATGCTTTGGGGTGAAGAAATAGGCCGGTTGGCTTGGGATACCAAACGCAGATTGTCCTACTTCACGTATAACCCCGTCTTTCTGAAGAAAGGTCTGAATATATCTCCATTGGCAGCACCGATAGATGGGGCAAGAGGTCTTATGCCTATCTGGGGAGAAGATGCTAAAATTTATCAGAAATTACCTGCTTTTGTAGCCGATTCATTGCCTGATGCCTGGGGTAATCAGTTGTTTGATTTGTGGCGTCAACAGAACCATCTGTCCAATGCAGACATTACTCCCCTTGACAAGCTCTCGTTCATTGGGAAACGTGGCATGGGAGCTCTCGAGTTTCTACCTGAAGTTTCGCGAGAACGCAAGGCAGGGAAAATAGATATCAAGTCTTTGGCTAATCTGGCAGAGCGCATATTCACAGAAAAAGAAAATGCACGAATTCTACCCGAAGAATCCATTACCATGCAATCGTTGCTTACTGTAGGTACTTCTGCAGGTGGCCGTCAACCCAAAGCCATTGTGGGCATCAACCGAAAGAGTGGAGAGATACGTAGCGGACAGATTTCCGGCTTGGATGACTTTGATTACTGTCTGATTAAATTCGGCAATTCTCAATATAGTTCGGCAGAATTGGAGATGGCCTATTATGAACTGGCTACTATAGCAGGAATCAATATGATGCCATCTGAACTCTATCAGGTAGATGGAAATAATCATTTCATGACCAGACGTTTCGACCGTAAGGATGGAAAGAAGGTTCATACCCAGACTTTGGCTGCCATCCGTCCCGAAGCCGACAGTTACGAACAGCTGATAGCAGTATGTCGGAAACTTCATCTGCCCGAGGCTGACTGTTCTGAGGTATTCCGTCGGATGGTATTCAATATCTTGGCCAACAATACGGACGACCACAATAAGAATTTTTCATTTGTTATGAGTGAAGATGGTTCCTGGCGTCTGTCTCCGGCATACGATATCACTTATATATTCGACAACGGAGGATTTTTGCCCAATGAAGAGCACTGTCTGTATATCCGCGCCAAACTTCGGGATATTACACGGGATGATGTCATCCAGTTTGCTAAAGACAATGGCATACGCCGGCCTGATGCAGTGATACGTGAAGTAGCAGACAGTCTGAAACAATTCCGTACGGTCGCTTCAAAATATGGTGTTGCTGAGCAGTGGATAGGACGGATTGAAACAACTATAGCCAATCATTTGAGGTCTTGGGGTGAGTTGGAAGAAGCTACACATGCATCTGAAATAACCATCAACAGACATATCGTAAAGAACATCCGGATGGAGCAGGCTTTTAAAGGAAATTTCCATCTGCTCGCCGAAATAGATGGTAATGAACGAAAGTTCGTTATGGGTAAAAACAAGGAAGAGTTTTCTCTTATTGAATCGATTGGAATAGCAAATCTGTCATCTGAACAGCTCAAAGATATGGTTGAGAAATATTTTGGTCTGTAAATTGACATTCACTAAAAAATAAACTCTGTGCCTTCGTGTCTCTATGTTCCATTTTTTTCGGGCAGGCAGACCCTGCCCCTACAAGTTAGTTCCTATGTTTGTAATGTGCTAGCAAAATAGCATAAAGCCAAGAGAATTATTAAATTTGTAAATGAAAGAAATAACTTAATAAAACCTATGACTTTATGCGTAAA
>NZ_NFJA01000090.1:0-15366 GCF_002159615.1 Bacteroides sp. An279 | reverse complement strand
GTTTTGATTTGCAACTATAAAATTACTCATTTTCTGCGATATGCGGAAATCCCTGTGCCTCTTTTATATCCCAAGAAGAAGGTTATCTATTAACTTGCGAAACTTGAATCAATTATATTTTCCTGTGTGGTACCCTGTATCCTGTGGTGAACTTTTTATTTCCCAAAAAATCTTACACGGAGAGCAAATTCTTGGGAATATCCATTAGCCTACCGATAAAAATGCGTATTTTTGCCCGTTCAAACAATTCAAGAGACAAAAAGATGAAATTCATTCATATTCTTTGCGTAGCGGCTGCGTTGTGGATAGGTAATCCCGTACTGAACGCACAGACCGCGGGCGATGCGGGATTTTTCCTGCATACCGTGGCACAGGGGCAAAGCTTATATTCTATTTCACGGATGTACAATGTGCCGGTAAGTGATATCGTGCGTCTGAATCCCGGAAGCGACCAGAAAATCCGCACGGGCGAAACGTTGAAAATCCCGCAAGCATCTGCTGCCAAGCAGGGACCGCAGTATCATACCATTCAGCGGGGGGAAACCCTGTATCAGCTGACTGTGAAATATGGGGTGACTGCGCAAGCCATTTGTGCTGCAAATCCTGGTCTGAGTGCCAGCAATTTCCGTGTGGGGCAGGTTATCGTGGTTCCGGCTCCTGATGAAAAGACAGAGGCACAACCTTCTTCTACTCTTGCAAAACAGGGTTCGGAACAGGCGAAAGACGAATGGAAGACAATGCACAAGGTGCAACGCCGTGAAACCATATTCAGCATCTGCCGCCAGTATGGCATCAGTGAAGAAGAATTGCTGGCGGCGAACCCTGAGCTGAAGAAAGGTAAGCTGAAACGGGGAACCTTCCTTTTTATCCCTTATCCAGAGGCGGAACGCCAGGCTATGGCAGAGGTGATAGAGGCGGCAAAACAGGCTGCTGCCGAGCCTACCAACGAGGAACTGTTCAGGCAAAATGCTGCTGAAAAGAAACCCATTCATACGATTAAAGTGGCACTGGTGCTCCCTTTTTCGAAAGAGAACGGTGCACAGCGCGAGCCACAGACACGTATTGTGGAGTTTTACGAAGGTTTTCTGATGGCGGCAGACAGCCTGAAACGTCAGGGAGTGTCGATGGATATCTATGCCTACGATACCAAGGAGACTAAGGCAGGTGCCGAAAAAATTCTGGCAGACAGCCGGATGAAAGAGATGGATTTGATTGTGGGGCCGGTAAATGCCGCTTCGATTGCTCCCTTGACGGATTTTGCCCGGCAGAACAATATCCGGTTGGTGGTGCCGTTTGCTCCTAAGGTAGACCAGGTGTTCAACAATCCTTTGCTTTACCAGGTGAATACGCCACAATCGTATCTGTACTCGGAGGTATACGAACATTTTCTCCGTAAGTTCGGGCGGAGTAATGTGGTGTTCCTTGATGATGGTACGCCCGACCCTGAAAAAGCCGATTTCATTAAGGGAATGAAGGCGGAACTGAAGGATAACGGTGTGCGTTTTACCCAGATACGCCTGGAGGGGGAAATTGACCCTGCCCGGGTTATCAGTGCGATGGACACGCTGCAACAGAACATTTTCGTACCGCTTTCGGCACGCAGTACAGCGTTGACAAAACTGGTTCCTCATCTTACGCTGGTGCGCAAGGAACATCCGCATTTCGACATGCACCTCTTCGGTTATCCTGAATGGCAGACCTACACGCAGGATTTCCTTGCCAACTTTTACGAACTGGACACGTATTTTTATTCGTCGTTTTATACCAACAACCTGTTTCCAGCCGCCGTGGACTTCACACATGCCTACCGGCACTGGTATAGCAAGGATATGGCGAATATCTATCCCAAATACGGCATGCTGGGGTTTGACATCGGTTATTATTTCCTGAAAGGGCTTTCGCAGTATGGCAACAAATTGGAAGACAATCTGGACCGTATGAAGGTGGTACCGATACAGACCGGATTCAAGTTTGAGCGGGTCAATAACTGGGGCGGATTCATCAACCGCAAGATATTCTTCGTACATTTCTCGCAAAATTACGAACTGGTCAAACTTGATTTTGAATAAGTAAGTATGCAAAATGAAATAATATTATCAGAAACACAGATTTTCGCGGATTAACGCAGATTACTTTAATTTACGATTTGACAATTTACTATTTGAGCATTAAATCGTACTTCGTAAATCGAAAAATAGTAAATCAAAAGAATTCGCGAAAATCTGCGTTAATCTGCGTTTCTGAGCTGACACATTATATAAACTATTTGAATATCCGCAAACATCCCATGTAGGGGCAATTGGGTGGAATGCGGATATTAAAATAAACTAATTCTCAACATCTACTTATGATGAAAAGACTTTACATACTTATCATTACCGGACTATGCCTGCTGGGGGCATCTCCCGCCCAGGCGCAACTGCAAGACCAGCGGAGCAACCTCTCCATAGGCGTAAACGGCGGCGTCAATTTCAGCTCTATCAGTATCACGCCCAGTTTCAAGCAAGGCAAACAGGTAGGGCCGGCATTTGGACTGACCGTGCGTTATATCGGCGAAAAATATTTCAAGATGATATGCGGTATACAGGGAGAAGTGAATTTCTCGCAACGCGGATGGAAGGAAGTGATAGAAGATGGGACAGGCGATACATATCACCGCACGATGAGCTACATCGAAATCCCCCTGCTCGCCCACCTGGCTTTCGGGAAAGACAAGGGGAACGGCGTGCGTTTCGTGCTCAACCTGGGACCGCAAGTGGGATACCTGATAGGGGAAAAAGAAACGATGAGCGACCCTTGGGACCCTTCGGGACGTGCTCCCAACGAGCAATACGGCAAGATGGCAGACCGGAAGTTCGATTATGGCATTGTAGGCGGGGGCGGCATGGAGGTACGTACGGGTATCGGTCATTTTGTGCTGGAAGCCCGTTATTACTTCGGCTTGTCGGATTTTTACAACAATTCAAAGAAGGACCCGTTTTCGCGCTCGGCACATTCGTACATCGGTGCCCGGCTGACTTATCTGTTTGATTTAAAGAAATAAGGGAATCAGGTATTAGGGGCTAGTTGACTAGGTACTAGGTAACTAGATTTTAGATACCATTAGTAAAACTATTCAGAACCTGGTCAACTAGTACCTGATACCTGGTCAACTAGTAAAAAACAAAATATATGAAACTCATCTCTTGGAACGTAAACGGACTGCGGGCGTGCTGCGACAAAGGCTTCCGCGACGCATTCACCCGGCTAAATGCCGATTTCTTCTGCCTGCAGGAGACCAAAATGCAGGCAGGGCAGCTCGACCTGGCTTTCGACGGCTATACCTCGTATTGGAACTATGCCGAGAAGAAAGGCTATTCGGGCACCGCCATCTTTACCCGCCACCAGCCCCTGAACGTAAGCTACGGCATGGGCATCGACGAACACGACCGTGAAGGACGTGTCATCACCTTGGAAATGGAGAACTTCTATTTAGTAACGGTCTATACCCCCAACTCGCAGGACGGACTGAAGCGCCTGGACTACCGGATGACGTGGGAGGATGCCTTCCGCCGGTACCTCTTGGAACTTGACGCAAAGAAGCCCGTGCTGGTATGCGGCGACCTGAACGTGGCGCACAAGGAGATAGACCTGAAGAATCCGAAGACCAACCGCATGAACGCAGGCTTCACCGACCAGGAACGCGAGAAGTTCCAGACCCTGCTGGACGCGGGATTCATCGATACGTTCCGCTATTTCTATCCCGAACAGGAAGGCATTTACTCGTGGTGGTCGTACCGCTTCCGGGCACGCGAGAAGAACGCGGGGTGGCGCATCGATTACTTCCTCGCCTCGGCACGGCTCGCCGGCAAGCTGGAGAGCGCAGCCATCCATACCGAAATATTCGGTTCCGACCATTGCCCGGTAGAGGTGTGCGTAAGGATATGAAAAACGACGGCTTTACCTTCCGCAAGCGGATGAAGAGTTTCCGCTATGCATTCCGCGGGATATACCTGCTCGTCCGCTACGAACACAATGCGTGGATACATTGTGCCATCACCGCATGCGTGCTGGCGGCAGGCTTTCTTGCCGGATTATCGCGCATGGAATGGGTCGCCATCGTCCTGTGCATCGGCATGGTATTTGCCGCCGAAGCCCTCAATTCCTCCATCGAGGCGCTTGCCGACAGGGTATCTCCAGCATACGATGAAGCCATCAGGCGGACCAAAGACCTGGCCGCCGGAGCCGTATTGATTCTCGCCATCGCTTCCGCGGCAATCGGGCTTTTGATATTTATCCCCAAACTATACTGAACAGATGAAGCTGAAAGCATTTACACTATACATCCTGCTCCTCCTTACGCTTCCGCTTTCCGCCCAGCAAATCGAGGTCAGCGGTTCGCGCAAGGCGGTGCGCACATCGGGCGATGTGGGAGCGGTATTGCTTCCCGTGGCAGGACTAACCGCCGTATTGATTCAAAAAGACTGGGAAGGGTTGAAACAAGGGACATTCTCCGCCCTTGCCACGGCAGGCGTCACGTATGCCCTGAAGTACAGCATCAGGAAAGACCGCCCCGACCACAGCGACCGCCATTCGTTCCCCTCGATGCATACCGCCACATCGTTTGCCGCGGCGGCATTCATCCAAAGGCGGTACGGCTGGAAATGGGGGCTTCCGGCATACGTGCTGTCCACCTACGTGGGCTGGAGCCGGATATACGGCAAAAAGCATGACGGATGGGACGTACTTGCCGGAGCAGCCATCGGCGCCGGATGCTCGTACATCTTCACCCGCCCGTTTGCCCAAAAGCATCAGCTGACAATCAATCCCGTAGCAGGCGACGGATGTGTCGGGATTTATACTTCGATGAGGTTTTAAGGAAGGAGTTAAGGAGTTAGAAGGAGTTAAGGAGTTAGAAGCCAATAGTTTTTTGAATATCCGCATTTCACCCAATTGCCTTGTAGGGGCGTATCGCATACGCCCGAATACGTCAACTAATCCACGTGGATGTCTTCAGGGCGTATGCCATACGCCCCTACATGGGATGTTTGCGGATATTCAATTAGTTTTGTTGGTGGAAGCACTCGTGAAGGTATTGGCTTAACTTCTTCTAACTCCTTAACTCCTCTAACTCCTTCTAACTCCTTCTAACTCCTCTAACTCCTTCTAACTCCTTAAATATTCAACAGAAATAATACAAGAACGTGGCGATGCCTTCCAAGGCTTTCTTCTTCTGTCCCTCGATTTCGATGAAGAACTTAATTTCGGCCTTTGCCGTGCCGCGCAAGTTGACCAGCGAATGGAGTTCAGCCGTCATGCGGATGCGTTGCCCCGACAATACAGCCTGGCCGAAACGCATCTTGTCCATCCCATAGTTTACCATCATCTTCAGGTTGTTCACTTCGATAATCTGATTCCAGAAATACGGAAGCAGGGAAAGGGTCAGATAACCGTGTACAATGGTGCTCTTGAAAGGGCTTTCCGTTTTCGCACGTTCCACGTCCACATGAATCCATTGATGATCCAGCGTAGCGTCGGCAAACTGGTTGATACGCTCTTGCGTCACTTCCAGCCAATCGGACACGCCGATTTGCTGGCCTAACAATCTCTCAAATTCTTCGTACGAATTAATTACTACTTTGCTCATACACCTTATGTTTAAAAACTTGTTATGAAGAACAAAGGTAAATAAAAAAACAGATAAGATTGCATGAGTTTAGAAGTATTTTGCCGATAAATGTCGGATTTTGTGGGCTTTTTGTCTGTTTGTAGCAAATAGTTGCTTGTGCCGGATTTTATTGCGGAGTCAAGTCGTACATGACTCCGAATTTCCAGTTGACTCCTTTTTTGCCTTTCATCCGGAAGTTCAGTTCCAGGTTGTCGTGCGGAGCCCAGGGCACGAAGTGGCTGTTCGTCCCGATAATTTTTTGGCGGAAAGAATGTTGATACATCAGTCCTATTTTCGTGCGTGGGGTTAACAGATATTCAATGCCAAAGTTCAGTCCGAAGTCTTGGTGTAGGGAATAATCATTTAGGGTAGGATCTGTAGGGTTCAGTAATGGCAAGGAGTATTGTGAGATGAAACCTCCCGTCAGCAGGTTGAACCGATAGACTACTTCCATATTGTACAAAAAACGCATATAGGCGAGTGTACCCATAGCCGGTATGGTTTGCCAAAGACTATACCCTTGCCACCTGCCCCAGCTGTATTCCGATTCGTAATCGTAAGCATAGGGCGAAGCTTTGAAGTGGATATCCCGGGATCCCCAGGGCAGAAGCCAGTATTCTACGTGCGACATATCGGTCAGGTTTGCCGTGTCTGCCTGCAGAGTGTATGTTTCCTTGTTTATTGCTTGCTCTTTTATCCTGTCAGTAGAAATGTTGTGTATTTGGGGAAGATTGCTTTTCAACGTACTGTCTGTGTGTTGTACAGATCGTTCTTGGTTTACTTCCTGTCCATAAGCTGACAAGGTGAGGCATAATGCCATTAATTCTAGTATTACAGTTCTTTTCATAAATTCGGTTCTTGGTTCTGCTCAAAGATAGGACTATTTGCCTGAACTCTTTCAAAGAACAGGTTAAATAGTCTGAAAGGAAAGAGGACTTTTGAATGTTTTGAGATCCTTGAACATTTCGCGCCTTTTCTGTATGCCCGGCATACACAAAAGGCACAAATTGATGCCGCTCAATGCATCAAGATATTTTCGCAAACCGGTTTGGCTCTTCTGCTATAATTGGCAGTATGGGGATATTTTATAAAATATATCCATAATAATATAAAGGTATATCCGAAAGGCTTGTTAACTTTGCAACCAAACTATAAAATGCGAATTGATATGAGTCAATCTACAATCCATAAACAGACGTTTCCCGTATTGGGTATGAGTTGCGCTGCTTGTGCCGCACGGGTAGACAAGACCCTGAACCGCCAGCCTGGCGTATGTGAAGCAAGTGTGAATTATGCAGCGGCTACGGCCACCATAACTTATGATGAAACGCAATGTTCGCCCGGACAGTTGAAGAAAGCTGTGCAAGATGCGGGTTATGACCTGGTGACTGATACGGAAAAGAATAGTGTTGAAGTGGCTGAAAATGCTCATACCGAGCGTTACAAGCATTTGCGCTTCCGTACCTTGTGTGCCATAGCCCTGGCTTTGCCTGTTGCTGTTATCGGCATGTTCTTCATGGATATGCCCTATGCCAACTGGATTATGTGGATTCTTTCCACACCCGTAATTTTCTGGATGGGGAGTGAGTTCTACATCAATGCCTGGAAGCAATTGAAACATCGTTCTGCCAATATGGACACGCTGGTGGCAAACAGCACCGGCATCGCTTACCTGTTCAGCCTGTTCAATCTGTTCTTTCCTGATTTCTGGTTAGAGCGTGGCGTGATGCCTCACGTCTATTTTGAGGCGTCAAGCGTGATTATTGCCTTTATCTTGCTGGGACGTATGCTGGAGGAACGTGCCAAGGGACAGACGTCCAACTCTATTAAGAAGCTGATGGGCTTGCAACCCCGTACCGTGACCCTCGTCCATGCCGACGGGACGATGCAGGTGGTTGGTATTGATGAGGTGAAGGCAGGGGATATGCTGGTGGTAAAACCGGGCGAACGTATCGCTGTAGACGGAAAGGTGACCGAAGGAAACTCGTATGTTGACGAGAGTATGCTAAGCGGCGAACCCGTGCCGGTGTGGAAAAAAGAAGCCGACAATGTCTATGCCGGAACCATCAATCAAAAGGGAAGTTTCCGTTTCCGTGCTGAAAAGGTGGGAGCTGATACGATGCTGGCACACATCATCCGTGCCGTGCAAGAGGCGCAGGGAAGCAAGGCACCGGTACAGAAGCTGGTTGATAAGATAGCTGGTATTTTTGTTCCTGCCATTATGGGGATAGCCCTGCTTACGTTTATTCTGTGGCTGGTATTGGGCGGGACAAATGGTTTTACCCACGGTTTGCTGTCTGCCGTAACGGTGCTGATTATCGCTTGTCCTTGTGCATTGGGGCTTGCCACTCCTACCGCCATTATGGTTGGTATAGGCAAGGGGGCTGAACAAGGCATTCTCATCAAAGATGCCGAGAGCCTGGAGGTAGCGAAAAAGATAGACACGATTGTGCTGGACAAGACCGGTACCATTACCGAAGGGAAACCCGTCGTAACCGATGCCGTATGGAATACGCAGGACAAATATCTGCAAGCCGTTTTCTATGCATTAGAAAGATGTTCCGAGCATCCGTTGGCAAATGCGGTTGTACAGTATGCGGAAAGTCTTGCCGATGCCGGAGCACGCATTGTTATCGAGCATGCGGAAAGTGTGACAGGGCAGGGCATTAAAGGTATATCGGACGGCAAAGCTTATTATGTGGGTAATTCCCGCTTGCTGGCAGAACATCATATCCGTATTGCTGATGAATTACAGAAACAGGCGGATGTCTTTGCTTCCGAAGCCAAAACGGTTGTATGGTTTGCCGACACCGAAGTAGCGTTGGGGGTATTTGCCATAGCCGACCGTATCAAGCCCACTTCGAAAGCTGCCGTCGAAAACCTGCAACGCCAAGGCATATCGGTGATGATGCTTACCGGTGACAATCGGGTGACGGCGCAAAGTATAGCCCGCCAGGTAGGTATCAATGATTTCCGTGCAGAGATGCTTCCGCAAGACAAGGCAGAGGTTATCAGGCATCTTCAGGCAGAAGGCAGGCACGTGGCGATGGTGGGCGATGGCATCAATGATAGTTCGGCACTGGCACATGCCGACCTCAGCATTGCGATGGGGCAAGGAAGCGATCTGGCGATGGATGTGGCAAAGATGACTTTGATTTCGTCCGATTTAGGTAAGATAAGCGATGCCATCCGGCTTTCGGTCTTCACCACCCGTACCATCCGCGAGAACCTGTTCTGGGCATTTATTTATAACCTGATAGGTGTGCCCATTGCTGCCGGTATCCTTTATCCGATAAATGGTTTTCTGCTCAATCCCATGCTGGCTGGGGCGGCAATGGCTATGAGTAGTGTTAGTGTAGTGACTAATAGCCTGCGCCTGCACCGCAAGCGCATCGGAAAACCCGTAGAGGCTGTATCTGTGGAGCCTGTTCCCGGGCAGGTCGTTTCGCATGCCTTAAGCCGTACCTATCGTGTAGAGGGAATGATGTGCAATCATTGCCGCACGTATGTGGAAAAGGCGTTGAATTCGATAGCAGGAGTAGAAGCACAGGTGACACTGGAACCTCCTGTCGCTACTCTTACTTATGCTGATGGCAAAGCATTGCCATTGGATGCTTTGCAACAGGTAATTACCGAAAAGGCTGGAGACTATACCATTAGCGAGGAATGAAAAAGGAGTTAACGCCTTTTAACTCCTTTATCCCCTGCAGAGGAGTATTTTGGAAAAATAAAAATCGTATCTTTGTCTCATTGTATAACATTAGGAAATGAAGATATGAGAAAGACTCTTGTAAGAAGTTTATTATACATCGTCCTGCTGGCTGGAATTGTTTCGTTTGCTTCGTGTAAGGACGATGATTATGGAGCTATTTTTTTGTCGCTTTCATCAGAGGCAGACTTGGATTTTACCGACAGTGTCCTGACGCTCAGCCCGTACAGCGCAGGGGCTACGTTTCATATTTCGGGTGGTGACGGGATGTATGTCATTACCAATCCCGATACCACTGTTATCGACTATCGGTATGATGGGAATGTATTGACCGTGATACCTGTAGGACTGGGCAGTGCCGAACTGAACATTACCGACCGGGCATGGAACCGGTATACCCTGCAGGTTACCGTGGCTTATCCCGAAACAACCTATACGATAAGCCGCATTGAAGGCGTGGTGCGAGGTGCAGAGCTTACACAAAGCCAGACACTTGCCATTCAACGTGATATTGAGAGCGCCCCGTTGGTGCAGGCAGGTGGAAAATATGTGTTCACCTATACCGATAAGGAGGCTGCGTCGGGTATTGTCACCATCTATCCTTCGGCTTCGACCAGTAATATGTTGCATGGTATCTTTACGCAGACAGAGGATACGGATCAGACTCGGATACATATCGTACTGACCAACGGAAGTACTTATGAATTTATATTGGGTATGACTTCTGTACTATTACCCGGATATGATGACAGCCGGACGGAGACGAGTCCGGCGCGAGTCTTGATGCAGGATGTTACCGAGACCTACCGTTCACTGTATCCGGCATTGGAGAAAGCATATTGTGTGCAGCATATTCCTGGTGAAGCCCTCTGAACATGGCAGAACGCATCGAACTTCAGGCGTTTGATTTGTACCGGCGAATCGAACAGATACATCATAGACCTCCAGTTGCTCCCGAAAATATAAAGCCTAAATACGCCGCCCTTTACAAGGTGTTGGAGGAGGCTTGTTACGAGTTGACGCAAGGCATTACCCTTTCGTTTTCCAACTTGTTTTCCAGGCTGGACTATGTATGCAAGGAAAAGGGGATGACACCATCCGACCGTTATGCCGTCCAGACCATGCGCCGGAATGCTAAGGAAGCGATGCACAAGGGATTCTCTCCCGATAAAGAAACCTATCTTTCCGATTTGCGTGCACTTTGCCGTTTTGTGTCGGTGGCGTTCGGTGAAGATATTCCGGTATCACTGATAGCAGACCTTCCTCATCAGAACCGTCCGTATCACGTCTCTTCTTTGAAGCATGTACCGTATGTGCGTGCGGTGGTCTCCAGCTGGACCGATGAACGTATTTATGCAGCTACCGATAACGGAGAAGACCCGTTTATCATCATCAATTACAGGGAAGGCGGATATAACGGTGATATGGCTTATTTGTCCGGGCTTCTGACTGAAAACATGCAGCTCAATCTGCTGGATGTACGTATCGACGAACATCACGAGTATGTTCCGAAACTGATTGTGGTACACCCTGATTACCTGATAGATATCAGTTCACTTGCCGTTTGCTTCCGTGAGTACGGGCATCATCCGCTCAATTATTTCATCAACAAAATCAGGCCAAAAGCCAATACATACCATATCCTGTTGGGAAACCTTGCCGGACAGTTTCTCGATGATTACATCAACGAGCAGGAGGATATTCCTGTCACTTATGCCCAAACGGTGAAGAAATTCTTCGCTACATCGGCATTGGAGTTCTGTACGTGTGAGATTCCCAATGATTTCCACTCTTTGGCACAGACACAGATGATGAACATACGTTCGTTTGTTCACGACCTTTTGCCGCATAACCTGGAAGCGTTCGAGCGGCGGGAGGCTTGGCTGGAAGCATCTTTCATTTGCGAAAGTCTCGGCCTTCAAGGGCGTGCCGACCTGTTGCAAAAGGACCTGAAGGTGCTTATCGAACAGAAATCGGGCAAACGGGATGAGTACAATCATCGTCATAAAGAAGACCATTATGTGCAGATGATGCTTTATCAGGGGGTACTGATGTACGGTTTCGGCAGGAGTGCCGATGATACGCAAACTCTTCTGTTGTATTCGAAATACCAGGACGGGCTGATGCTGGAACACTTTTCGGAAAGCTTGTTTCGCGAATGTATCCGTTTGCGCAATCAGATTGTGGCAAACGAAATAATATTGGCAAACGGGGGTATCGCTGCAATCATAGACCAACTGGATGTGGAGGTACTGAATGAGAAGAAAGACCACGGCAAGCTTTGGACCCGTTATCAGGAACCTGAATTGAGCAGTCTGATTCACCTCCTCAAGCAGGGAGACCCGTTGGAACAGGCTTATTTCCGCCGTTTTTTCACTTTTGTATCCAAGGAGCAATTGTTGGGAAAGACGGGAGGGAATACCGGTTCATCGCAAGGGTTTGCCGGTTTGTGGCATACGCCCCTTGCCGGGAAAATAGAGGCGGGTAACATCCTGTTGGGCTTGAAGATTCTTTCCCGCCGTCAGAGTGCACCAGGTAAAGGATACGATCGGATAGAATTGAGTGTACCTCGGCAGGGAGATGATTTCCTTCCTAATTTCCGTACAGGAGATATAGTCGTGCTGTATGCTTATCGTGGTCAACCTGATGTGCGCCGGCATATCCTGATGAAAGGTAATCTGGTAGAGATTTATCCCGACAGGATACTTGTCCAGTTACGTAACGGACAACAGAATCCCGACATCATCGGAACGGATACAGATACTTTTGCCATTGAGCACGATTTCTCGGATGCTTCTGCCGGCAATGCCATCCGTGGACTGTATGCTTTCCTTTCCGCTTCTACCGACCGAAAGGACTTATTGCTGGGCAGGCGTGTGCCCGGACGGGATACTTCACGTACATTGAACGGTTCGTACGGAAGGTTTGATGAACTGGTCTTGAAAGCAAAGCAATGCGATGATTATTTCCTGCTGGTTGGTCCACCGGGAACGGGCAAGACTTCGTGTGCCCTGCGCTATATGGTGGAAGAAGCATTGACCGACCCGGCGTGTTCTTTGTTGCTTTTGTCTTATACCAATCGTGCTGTAGATGAAATCTGCAATATGCTGACCAGTTCGGGCATTGCCGGACGGCATCCCTTTATCCGCATCGGGAACGAACTGGCCTGCGATAAGCGGTTTGTGCCTTATCTGTTGAATAATAGTCTTGCCGATTGTCCTAAACTGGCAGATATCCGTGGGAAGATACTCCGCACCCGTATTTTCGTGGGAACTACTACCGCCATTAACGGACGTCCTTACCTCTTCCATTTAAAACGTTTCACCCTTGCTATCATCGATGAGGCTTCGCAGATATTGGAGCCCGACCTTATAGGCATTCTTTCTGCGCGTCACAAAGACGGGAATGCCATTGGCAAGTTTGTCCTGATAGGCGATTACAAGCAATTACCTGCCATTGCTTTGCAAAGCGAGGAAGAAGCCCGGGTGACCGACCCTTTGCTGCTGGAAATCGGATTGAATGATTGCCGTAATTCTTTGTTCGAGCGCTTGTACCGTGGGTGCAAACCAGAGTTTTGCAGTATTTTGCACAAGCAAGGACGGATGCATCCTTTAATTGCAGAGTTTCCTGACCATGCGTTTTATTCCCGCGAACAATTGGAACCGGTACCGCTTCCGCATCAGCAAGAAGCGTTGCCTTACGTCCTTCGTGAACCCGAAGACAACCTTGACAGGCTGATGTTGTACCGGCGTATGGTGTTCATTGCATCCGATACGCCGGCAGATACGGCTCATTCCGAAAAGAGTAATCTTTACGAAGCACGCATTGTCGCTACTTTGCTTTGTCGCATCTACCGGTTTATGGGAACGGCTTTTGATGCTGGCAAGACTGTGGGGGTTATTGTGCCTTATCGCAATCAGATAGCCATGATACGGCGGGAAGTGGCACACCTGGATATTCCTGAGCTGGAGAAAGTAACCATCGATACGGTAGAGCGTTATCAGGGAAGCCAGCGTGATGTCATTATCTATTCGTTTACTGTACGCGATTTCAATCAGCTGAACTTCTTGACTGCCAATACGTTTCGTGAAGGCGATGCGATAATCGACCGTAAGCTGAATGTGGCAATCACCCGTGCCCGTAAGCAACTTTTCCTGACCGGAAACCCACGAATATTGGGAGCCAGCCTTACGTTTTACAAGCTGATGGAGTATATCCGTATGCATAACGGTTATATCCACGTGCCACTCGACCGGTTTTGCCAAGGTGATTTCGAATTGCCTGACCTCAAATCGGGATGGGACTTGTGTTCTGATAATTATCCCTTGTCGCAGCCTTTTGGGCAAACATTCGATGCAGTAGTCGCAGATTTGTTTCCCAAGATACCTGTCAATGTCAACGATGATACACAGGTACGTGAACAGATAGCTTACGGACGTTGCGATTTTCAGTTTGCCGGGTATCCTGACCGGCTGGTACAACTGTATACCTATTATTATATGCGGCGCAGTTATTGTGCGGCCCGCGCTTTCTACGAACTGGTAGGAGGATGGCTTTTCCCTGCTGTCCGCAACGTGTCGGCAAGGGTGGTTTTTTGCGACCTTGCCTACGAGGGTGGATCTTCGGGACTGGCATTTGCCGATGTGTGCAAACGTTTGCCGCACATCGACCTTGCCTATCTGGGGGTGTGTCCGGTAGAAGAAATGCTTGATATTGCGCGTCTGATGTTTCGTTCGGATGCTTACCGTCTGGTACAGACAAATTTCTATACTCAGGCTGAGAAAGTGCCTCCGGCTTTCTGGAAAATGCATGCAAAAGTATCGGAACTGATAGTTTTCAATGTGTCGAACCTGTTCGACCGCATTACGCCCGGAAAGGCACGCGGCTGGGCCGAATACCTGAACCGGTTGATTGCGGATTACCCGCTCAACCATTATGCCGTGTTTTATCGGGATGATACGGGTGAACGTGCCAACCGTCATTCTTACGATGTGTTCTGTGCACACCTTTCTCCGGCATTTGCCATGCTTAATGAACGTATGCCCCTGAATGGAGACTTTTATTATAACCGGCATGCCGAAGGTGTTCCTGTATCAGAATCTTTTATCTATGAAGTACGAACTACTTAACTTCTTGACTTTTATGAATCTACAGAATCAGAAACGTGCAGTCATTGTAGGAGCTACCTCCGGCATCGGATATGAAACCGCCTGTCTTTTGCTGAAAGAAGGCTGGATACTGGGCATAGCCGGACGTCGTGAAGGGTTGTTGAAGGCATTTCAGCGTAAGGCTCCTGCGCGCATTTATTACCGTGTAATAGACATCCGGAAAGAAAATGCCCCTATCGAACTGGAGGCGTTGATAACTGATTTAGGTGGTATGGACTTGTATCTGCATTGTTCCGGTATCGGACATCAGAATTACAACCTCGATGCCGATATCGAGACTGATACGGTACAGACCAATGTAGTAGGGTTCACCCGTATGGTAGATGCGGCATTCCGTTATTTCGGAAACCGGGGCGAAGGGCACATTGCTGTAATCAGCTCCATTGCCGGCACCAAGGGACTGGGCATCGCTCCTGCTTATTCGGCGACCAAAAGATATCAGAATACCTACATCGACGCCCTTGAACAGCTTGCCTGCATGCATGGCTGGACAGGTATCTGTTTTACCGATATCCGTCCAGGGTTTGTCCAGACAGATTTGCTGAACGACGGAAAACATTATCCGTTCCTGATGCGTCCCGGTAAGGTGGCACGTTGCATTGTCCGTGCTATTCACCGCAAGCAGCGTATGGTAGTCATCGACTGGCGTTACCGTCTGCTGGTAGGAGCCTGGCGTTTGCTTCCCCGCTGGTTATGGAAACGTCTGCCGGTTAAGAATTAAGAAACGGTTTTGAGAAGCTGTTTTGAATTTATCGTGCGATGATTTGGGATGAGTTTTTGAGGCATTTTCGCTTCTGTGATGAGGAAGATAGCGGGCTATCTGACGAAGAACAGGGGCGAAA